>NZ_JBBKBS010000011.1:0-101255 GCF_037890285.1 Phocaeicola sp. HCN-40430 | reverse complement strand
TTCCTCATTCGTCATGTCTGACAGCTGAAGGATAATCTTCCCCTTTATGTAAAGAAAGAAATCCTGAGTACGTCCTGTTTTATTCTTAAATCCCGTCTGATGCATGGTTCCCGGCAGCTGTATTGGCGGAATCATGCAAGAGCTGCGGAAATCTTCATCGGGTTAGAATCATGGCTTGTCCGGCCGTGGGGGATATGTATATGCATCCTCTGCTTCTGAAGGCTTGTTTCCTGCTTGACGTGTGTCTTTTTTTACCTATTGTATACAACGTATCTGCAAGGTTTGAATTTTGTTCTTATTGATAGAGCTATATTTTTTAATATACGATTTATGTTATGTGCTATGGAGGTCTGTGAATTCTTTAGAGGTTTTTCCTAAAAAGAAATTTATAAATCTTTAAAGAGGTATGGTTAGGTTTCTGATGTAAATTCAATAAGGTTCATCTATACTTTATTCAATTTGAAATATGCTTTTAATTGAAAAAGCGTTTTAACGACTTCTGACTGGGATAAAAATAAACCATAAGTCGTTCTGATTAAAAAATGTATTTTGATTGTAGGGATTCTCAATTATTATTTGTATCTTTGTTGCCCGATTTATATACTATTGCATTGGGAAAGTTAGATATATATAAAGTAGAATTAAAGAATATGCGTGAGGATTCAGCTAAGTATGAATACACGCTTGATAATCAATTTTTTGCTGATATAGATGCCCCAGAAATTCAGAAGGGAAAATTGAAGGTGGATTTATCAGTAAAAAAGAGTTTAGGAGTATATGTCCTTAACTTTCATACAGAAGGAATGGTAATTGTGCCTTGCGATCGCTGTTTGGATGATATGGAATTGGAAGTTGAAACAGACGATAGCTTGAAGGTAAAATTAGGTTTGACATTCTCTGAGGAGGATGATATTGTAGTAGTGCCCGAAGAAGATGGTTATATAAACGTAGCTTGGTTTATTTATGAGTTTATTGCATTGAGTTTGCCAATGAAACATGTGCATGCCCCAGGCAAATGTAACAAGGGTATGATGGGAGCTCTGAGTAAACATTTACGTACTTCGGATGATGAGGATGGACTGGAAGATGGTTATGTTGAGGAAGACGAGAGTTTGGATGATGATAACCGGGAAATAGATCCGAGATGGAATGAATTAAAGAAAATATTAAATAATAATTAAATAAAGTTTTAGAAAAATGGCACATCCTAAAAGAAGACAATCAAAAACAAGAACTGCTAAGAGAAGAACTCACGATAAAGCAGTTGCTCCTACTTTAGCTATCTGCCCTAACTGCGGCGAATGGCATGTATATCACACAGTATGTGGAGCTTGCGGTTATTATAGAGGTAAATTAGCAATTGAAAAAGAAGCTGCTCTTTAATTTAGCACTTCATTGAACATGTTTGTGTGTTTTTAAAGAATAAAGCCGGAGAGCCTTTCGGCTCTGCCGGCTTCTTTTTTACATACAAACCAAATTTTGAAATGATGGAAAAAATTAATGCTGTAATTACTGGTGTTGGTGGATATGTACCAGATTATGTATTGACAAATGATGAATTGTCAAGAATGGTAGATACCAACGACGAGTGGATTATGACTCGTATTGGAGTAAAGGAAAGACGTATTCTGAATGAAGAAGGTTTAGGTACCTCTTATTTGGCGCGTAAGGCTGCAAAGCAATTGATGCAGAAAACAAATTCGGATCCCGATTCTATTGACTGTGTTATTGTTGCTACTACTACTCCGGACTATCATTTCCCTTCCACAGCTTCAATCTTGTGCGATAAGTTAGGACTGAGAAATGCATATGCTTTCGACTTGCAGGCTGCATGTAGCGGATTCCTTTATGCAATGGAAACAGCTGCTTCGATGATTCAGTCTGGTCGTCACAAGAAGATTATTATCGTAGGAGCAGATAAAATGTCTTCTATGGTAAACTATTCAGACCGTGCAACTTGTCCTATTTTTGGTGATGGCGCTGCTGCATGTATGGTAGAAGCTACTACTGAAGATTATGGTATTATGGATTCTATTTTAAGAACAGATGGTAAAGGACTTCCTTTCCTGCACATGAAAGCAGGTGGTTCTGTTTGTCCTCCGTCTTATTTCACTGTAGACAATAAGATGCACTATCTGTATCAGGAAGGTAGAACCGTATTTAAATATGCGGTATCAAATATGTCTGATGTAACCGCTCAGATTGCAGAACGCAACGGATTGAATAAGGATAATATTGACTGGATTGTGCCTCACCAGGCCAATATGCGTATTATCGATGCCGTAGCTTCTCGTCTGGAAGTACCTTTGGACAAGGTAATGATTAATATTCAGCGTTACGGTAACACTAGTGCCGGAACATTACCTCTTTGTTTGTGGGATTTTGAAAAACAACTGAAGAAAGGTGATAATATTATCTTTACTGCATTTGGTGCCGGATTTACCTGGGGAGCTACTTATGTGAAGTGGGGATACGATGGTAATAAATAATTGAGAATATTCACACATACAAAAAAACGCATCCCAACCCGATGCGTTTTTTCGTATATCAACCTATAAACACTATGCACAAAGCCGGATTTGTTAATATTGTAGGTAATCCGAATGTCGGAAAATCTACATTGATGAATTTGTTGGTAGGAGAGCGTATCTCTATTGCCACATTCAAGGCGCAAACGACGCGTCATCGTATTATGGGAATCTTGAATACTGATGACATGCAGATTGTATTCTCTGATACTCCGGGAGTATTGAAGCCTAATTATAAACTTCAGGAGTCTATGTTGAACTTCTCGGAATCGGCTTTAGTCGATGCTGATGTGTTATTGTATGTAACAGATACTGTAGAGAAGACAGACAAGAATGCGGAATTTTTGGAAAAAGTTCGTAAGCTGAATGTTCCGGTTTTGTTGCTGATTAATAAGATTGATTTAACCAACCAGGAAGATTTGGTAAAACTGGTTGAAGAATGGCATGAAAAACTTCCAGATGCGGAGATTATCCCCATTTCGGCTAAGGCTAAATTTAATGCCGATGTGGTGATGAAACGTATCAAAGAGCTTATACCAGATTCTCCTCCTTATTTTGGGAAAGATCAGTTGACCGATAAGCCGGCACGTTTTTTCGTAACAGAGATTATCCGGGAAAAAATTCTGTTGTATTACGATAAGGAAATTCCTTATGCTGTAGAAGTAGCAGTAGAACAATTCAAGGAAGATGCTAAAAGTATTCATATCAATGCTGTGATTTATGTAGAGCGTGACTCGCAAAAAGGTATCATCATTGGGCATCAGGGAAAAGCGTTGAAAAAGGTCGCTACAGAAGCTCGGAAAACGTTGGAGCATTTTTTTCAGAAGTCCATTTATTTGGAAACCTTTGTGAAGGTAGACAAGGATTGGAGAAGTTCAGACAAGGAACTTAAGAATTTTGGTTATCAATTAGATTAAATCTTCGGCTGTGACAGCCGTAAATGTATAAAATATATGGGAAATTTAGTAGCAATTGTAGGACGTCCCAATGTGGGAAAGTCGACACTGTTTAATCGCTTGACCAAAACACGTCAGGCTATTGTGAATGAACAGGCCGGTACAACCCGCGATCGCCAGTATGGTAAATCGGAATGGCTTGGAAAGGAGTTCTCTGTAGTGGATACAGGTGGATGGGTAGTTAACTCGGATGATGTTTTCGAAGAAGAAATCCGTAAGCAAGTAGTATTGGCTATGGATGAAGCGGATGTTATTCTATTCGTAGTTGATGTGATGAATGGAGTGACAGACTTGGATATGGAAGTTGCTTCCATCTTGCGTCGTTCGAAAACACCTGTGATTATGGTTGCCAATAAGACGGATAATAACGATTTGCAATATAATGCAGCTGAATTTTATTCGTTAGGATTGGGCGATCCTTACTGTATCTCTGCTTTAAGCGGAAGTGGAACCGGTGATCTGTTGGATTTGATTCTTTCGAAGTTCAAGAAAGAAACCGACGAAATTCTTGATGAAGATATTCCACGTTTTGCTGTTGTTGGCCGTCCGAATGCAGGAAAATCCTCTATAGTCAATGCGTTTATTGGAGAGGAACGTAATATAGTGACGGACATTGCCGGTACAACTCGTGATTCCATCTATACCCGTTACGATAAGTTCGGATTCGACTTCTATTTGGTTGATACAGCAGGTATCCGTAAGAAAAATAAGGTAAGCGAAGACTTGGAATATTATTCTGTAGTACGTTCTATCCGTTCTATTGAAAGTTCGGACGTCTGTATTCTGATGCTTGATGCTACCCGTGGTATTGAAGGACAGGACTTGAATATATTTTCGCTGATACAGCGTAACCAGAAAGGTTTGGTTGTCGTTGTGAACAAATGGGACTTGATAGAAGAGAAAACTGTGAAAGTCATGAAAAACTACGAGGAAGCGATTCGTAATCGTTTTGCTCCGTTTACAGACTTCCCGATCATTTTTGCTTCGGCATTGACCAAGCAGCGTATATTCAAGGTGTTGGAAGCTGCCAAAGAGGTATATCAGGCACGTACTTCCAAAATTCCGACTGCCCGTCTGAACGAAGAAATGCTTCCTTTGATTGAGGCATATCCACCTCCTTCAAATAAGGGTAAGTATATCAAGATTAAGTATGTCACTCAGCTACCTAATACTCAGGTACCTTCGTTTGTATTTTTTGCAAACTTGCCACAGTATGTAAAAGAGCCATACAGACGTTTTCTGGAAAATAAAATCCGTGAGCGTTGGAATTTGTCAGGAACTCCGATAAATATATTTATACGTCAGAAATAATTTTAACTTGATTACTACGAAAAGAGACCGTTTCAAAACAAACTTTGAGATGGTCTCTTGTTTCTTGATAGGGTATATAATATTGCAGAAATATAGAAGGCAGTGATAAATGTCGTAGCGTTTAATTGTCGTCGTTGGCTATAGAGTTGCCGTCGTTGGCCGTATATTCAGCGTGGGCGATTGTGTAGCCGACGACGTCGGCTTAAGTCGGCAAATAGTCACATAGATTTACATTTACAAATAAAATAAAGAATAGACTATCTTAAATTGGTTTTTGAGATAGTCTATTCTTTTTATAAGGATTCGGCAGATATTATTTTTCTGCTTTTTCTGCACGTCGGAAAGCTTTATCTCCCTGAGCAATAGCTTTATCAGCTTGTTTAATTACAGCTTCTACTTCTTTAATCAGTGATTCGTTTTTTGAATCTGAAGCAGATAATTTTTGCAACAGGTTGACAGTGCGCTGCATCTGTTTAATAAGCAGATTATTTTTCTTGTTGATTTGTTCTGCATTGGCTTTGATTGTACCTTTTTTTACATTGGCCAGCCATTCTTTCAGTCCTTTGATTTTTTGTTGCAGTGTACCACTTTCGGCAGCCAATTGAGAATACAACTCTTCTTCCGGAGTGGCAAAAGCATGACGGAAGCCTTTTACCTCATTCCAGTGTCCGCGTGTAAAATCGGGGAAGGCTACTGCTGCACAGCCATTGTCCATAGACAAAGCTCCCAGTTCGGCCAATGAACACCATTCTGCCAAATCGTATACATCCATGTCCAGAGGCAATCCATTTTGCAGGCAGTATACCAGACGGCTATCCATAATAAAGTCCATACCTCCATGGCCACCTACTTCTTTTGCCATTTCACCATATTTCTTTAAAATAGGATGCTGATATTTGTGAATCAGAGCGTCCATTTCCGCTTTAGGAAGGAAAGTGTGAGTACTCAAGTTGTCTACTTGCGGTTGTACTCCTGAAGCTTTCATCTGGCTGGCATCCACGGCATATCCTTCTATCGGATATTTATTGGCAAATCCTTTTGTACCCGTCAACTGATACAAACGATTGTACGGCTGTGGGCTCATTACATTATGTTGGATTTCGATAACCTTTCCATTTTCGGTACGCAGCAATGTGGTAGTATGATCGCCGTTGCGGAACGATTCACATTTTTCGCCAGTAGCTTTTTCTACCAGAGCACGTCCGTGAACCGATTTAGTGTCCATTGCTACCAAAGTCGTGATGCGGTCGCCGCGGTGAATATCCAAAGCTTGTGCTACCGGGCCTAACCCATGTGTAGCGTATACATCTCCTCGGTTGTCCTTATTATAACGTAGGCGCCATCCTAATTTATCTTCTTTTCCATTTTTCCAGTAGTAGCTCCAGAAATCGTCCAAATTATGAATATAAGCTCCTTGAGCACGCAATACTTCGCCAAAAACTCCATGTTGAGCCATGTTGAGTGTATTCATTTCAAACCAGTCGTAGCAGCAGTTTTCCAGAATCATGCAGTGTTTGCGGGTTCTTTCACTGAGATTAATCAATTCCCAGCACTGTTCCAGATTCATAGCCGATGGAACTTCAATGGCAGTGTGCTTGCCATGCTCCATGGCACATTTTGCAACGGGAAAATGATGATCCCAGTCTGTAGCTATATAAACGAGGTCAATATCATCACGTTGGCAGAGTTCTTCGTATCCTTTAGCTCCAGAATAGATTGCTGCTTGGGGAAGACATGCTTTTTCCAGATATTTTTGACAGGCTTCTGCACGTTCTTTTTCGTAATCACAAAGGGCAACGATTTCTACTCCCGGAATATGGGTAAAACGTTCTACAGCTCCCGGTCCTCTCATTCCAAGACCGACAAATGCTACACGTACCACTTTCATTTTAGGTACAGTCAGTCCGATTACGTTTTCTTGGCCGGCCGGGCGTTCTGGAGTATTTATAACGATTGTTCCTTTTTCCCAGTGCCATTCTGTAGAAGGCGATAAAGATTGGGCGGTGGTTGAAGTTGGAAATACAGCCAAAGCACAGCATGCGTATGCTCCTGCAATCCATTTATTCAGATTCTTCATAGTGTATAGTTATTTATATGGATAATTCTTAGTGCGGCAAAGATAGGTATTTCTTTTACATCGGGATGATTTTGAAAGTCTTTTTTGGGTATAGGTATCAGATTTCTTTATTGGAGCTGTTTTTTGAAATAAATTATATTTATGAACTTTTCAAATATGACTTATTGATATAAGGAAAAAGGAAAGGGTGAAATGAAATAAAAAAGTAAATATGATAGAAAGAAAAATCGCTAACAGATTGTTTAATAATCTATTAGCGATTGTTTTTTGTGGTGCCACCAGGAATCGAACCGGGGACACAAGGATTTTCAGTCCTTTGCTCTACCAACTGAGCTATGGCACCGTTTTATTTTGGTGATGCAAAGGTACGTATTTTTTTTTATTCTGCAAATTTTTGCTTCAAGAATCTTTATGAAATCATTAAATTTTGAGAAAAAGAAACTTTTTTGAAAAAAACAATCATTTCTTTTGATGGTATCAAAAAATATATCTACCTTTGCACTCGCAAACGAAAGATAAGTGTTGCAATCGGAATGTAGCGCAGTTGGTAGCGCACTACGTTCGGGACGTAGGGGTCGGGCGTTCGAGTCGCCTCATTCCGACAAAAGCTCAACTATTAGTTGGGCTTTTTTTATTTCAGGAATTTCCAAAGTATTGATAAGAGAAGGAAAAAGTGGGTAAAATTAGGCTTCTTTTGAAATTAAGTAATACTTTTGTTAGTCGTTTAAAATCCATGGCACATAGAATCTTTTAGAAAACGGAAACGGTAGAATGATTACAGATAATGAAAAAACATTGCGTTTCAGAAAGTTCTTCCTTGAGAATTTTCCCAAGGTGAAGGCTTTTGCGTGGAAGATTCTGAAATCGGAAGACGATGCCGAAGATATAGCTCAGGATATATTTGTGAAGTTGTGGGATAAGCCGGAATTATGGATTGACCGTGACCGATGGGATAGCTATCTGTTTTCTATGCTAAAAAACTACATCTATAATTTCTTAGCCCATAAATCGGTCGAACTACATTATATAGAAGACACTGCAGAGAAAATACGTCTTTCCGAATTGGATGTTGAAAATGATATGACAGAGGAGTTGTATGCAAAAGAAATAAATCTTTTGCTGAAAATGGCTGTAGAACAGATGCCGGAGCAGCGTCGGAAAATATTTGTCTTAAGTCGATACCGTGGACTCTCCAATCAGGAAATAGCTGATAAACTGCAACTTTCTGTGCGTACAGTAGAACGTCATTTATATTTGGCTTTGCAAGATTTAAAAAAAATCATTTTATTTTTATTTTTTTTGAGTTTGCGTTGAGTAATTGTTTTGAGTAAGCTGTCTATTATTAAAAGCAACATAGATAACTTATGAAAAATTACATACAAAAATTAATAGATCGCTTTACACGTTTTAATTATTCAGGCTCCCTGACGAATGAAGTCCATCGTTGGTTGCTTCAAAATCGTCATGAGGATTTGAAAGAGGAAGCTTTGAGAAAAGTTTGGAATGAAACGAAAGCGAAGTCTGATTCCCGTACAGAGGAATCGCTCCAGCAAGTATTACATCGTTTACAGGTTTCTCCTGTTTCTCGTACTTATGAAATGTCTGTATGGCGATATGCAGCAGCTGTGGCAGTTCTTTGTGTTTCGATAGTCTCTACTTTTTGGCTGACTAAACATTATGTGGAACAGCCTAGTGTTTCGATGGTAGAAAAATACATCCGATATGGAGAAACAGGAGTTATAAATTTGCCGGACGGAAGTGTGGCACATCTTAATTCCGGTTCTTATATTCTTTATCCAGACAACTTTGAAGGCAATACGCGTGTGGTTCATTTAATAGGAGAGGCCAACTTTAAAGTTGTGAAAAATCCGAATAAACCTTTTATTGTTAAATCGGCTGATGTTTCGGTAACGGCTTTGGGAACAGAGTTTGATGTAGAAGCCTACCCGGAAGAAGATGAAATTGTAGCTACTTTGCTGAATGGAAAAATAAAAGTTGAAACAACTATGGATACTACTTCTTATGTCCTTTCTCCGGGGGAACAGGTAGTATATAATAAGAAAACAGCTCAAAGCCAACTCGTCATGGCGCGTTTGTCTGATGTTACCGCATGGCAGCGTGGAGAGATTATTTTTCGCGGATGTACTGCGGGAGAAGTCTTTCAGCAGTTAGAAAGATATTATGGTATCACTTTCCGATATAATCCCAATCTGTTTAATGAAGACAAGTATAACTTTAAGTTTAAGCGTAATGCCAGCATGGAAGATATACTTGAGGTATTGCAGATTGTAATTGGAAATTTCGATTATCAGGTTGGTGAACATATATGTTATATTAAGTCTAGAAGATAAATATTATTGAGTTTAAACCTTTGTGCCTATGAAAAAAAATACCCGAATCGGGCTGCCTTCCAGATTCGGGTGTGAAATGTCTTTAGTATTCGTGCTGTAAAAGCACAATTGTCTTAAAGTAATAATATTATGAGTTTAACACTAAAAACGCTATAAAGATATGAATTTATATCTGATAAAAGCCAGAAAATATGTATTAATTAGCTGTCTTGCATTTATTGGTACAGCTCTTTTTGCTCAAAATAATGAGCGCATTACAATCAAAAGTAATAATATAACCTTAAAAAAGGCTCTTACTGAAATAGAAAACCAGTCTAAACTGTCGGTTGCTTACAACGAATCTTTATTATCTGATAAGACTATTTCATTGGATATCAATGACCAACCTTTGAATGTAGCTTTGAATGAAATCTTAAAAGAAAGTGGATTCACTTATCAGATTAAGAATAATTGCATTATGATCGTACCTGTCGGTCAAAAGGGAAAAGCTCCAGTTAAAAAGATTAGTGGACGTGTTGTCGATGAATTGGGTGAATCCTTGGTTGGAGTTAATGTTTCGGTAGACGGAACTACTATAGGTACAATTACCGATTTTGACGGAAACTTTACTTTAGACGTTGCTTCTGATGCCAAATTGAAAGTTTCTTACATTGGATACAAAACGCAGATTGTAAAAATCTCTGCTAAAAATCATTATGATATTGCCTTAGCACAGGACAATGAAATGCTGGATGAAGTTGTGGTTACAGCTTTAGGTATAAAGAAAGAAGCAAAAGCTTTGTCTTATAATGTGCAGGAAGTATCGGCAAGTGAAATCATTGGAGTAAAAGACGCAAACTTTGTAAACAGTCTTTCGGGTAAGATTGCCGGTGTGTCTATTAATACAAGTTCTTCCGGTATTGGTGGTGGCGCGAAAGTGGTAATGCGTGGTGCCAAATCTATTTCGGGAAATAACAATGCACTGTATGTTATCGACGGTATTCCAATGCCCGTGTTGGATACAGCACAACCGGATGACCAGTTCACTGGTATGGGGCAGTCTGGTGATGGAGTTTCCATGATTAACCCGGAAGATATCGAAAGCATGTCTGTACTGAGTGGTGCTGCCGCTTCTGCTTTGTACGGTAGTGAGGCAGCCAATGGTGTAATTATGATTACTACCAAAAAAGGAACAGCCGATAAGTTACATGTAAGCTATGCCAACAATACTTCTTTCTATAGTCCTTTTGTGACACCTGATTTCCAGAATACTTATGGAGCTGCAACAGGAAGTTTCCAAAGTTGGGGACAAAAATTAGCTCAGCCGAGTGATTATGATCCTTTGGATTTCTTCCAGACAGGATGGAATGAAACAAACTCTATTACGTTGAGTAATGGTACAGAGAAGAATCAGACATTCCTTTCTATGGCTGCTACAAATGCAGAAGGTATTGTTCAGAATAATACTTACGATCGTTACAATTTTACTATTCGCAATACGACAAGTATGCTGAACGATAAACTTCGTCTTGACTTGAGTGCCAGTTATGTAAATATTCGTGAACAGAATATGATATCACAGGGACAATATTTTAACCCTATTGTTCCGGTTTATCTGATGTCTCCGAGCTATAGTCTTGAAACATATCAGTTGTTTGAAATGTACGATGAAAGCCGTGGCTTTAAAACACAGTATTGGCCTTGGGGAAATATGGGACTTGCCATGCAGAACCCTTACTGGATTACCAATCGTGATAACTTTATCAATACCAAGAACCGTTTCCTTGTAAGCGGAGGCTTGAACTGGGATATTGCAAAAGGTATCACATTGGGAGGACGTGCAAAAGTTGATTATACTGCAGCCATTAATGAAAAGAAGTATTCTGCATCTACAGACGCTATTTTTGCTCAGCGTTATGGAGCTTATTATAAAGCAGATGCTTCTACTCGTCAGCTTTATGGGGATTTGATGTTGAATATCGATAAGTATTTCGGCGATTTCTCGTTGACTGCTACTTTGGGTGCAAGTATCCAGGATGTAAACTATGCTTATTATAGTGTAGGTGGCGACTTGAACTCAGTTGCCAATAGCTTTACATTGAAGAACCTTAATTTGGCAAATGCAGAACATGATCAGGATGGTTATCACGACCAGACACAATCATTGTTTGCCACTGCACAGTTGGGATGGCAGAGTAAATTATACCTGGATGTGACAGGACGTATCGACTGGTCTTCTGCATTGGCATGGACTAACTCGAAGAATGTGGCTTATCCTTCTGTGGGTTTATCGGCAATTTTAACAGATTTGTTCCCAATAAAGAGTGATGTCCTGACATTCTTGAAAGTTCGTGCTTCTTATAGTGAGGTTGGTAATGCACCGACTCGTTATATTGCTTATCAGACTTTCCCATATCAGTCTGGTACACCTACTACAGCATCTACTTATCCTAACTCCGATATCAAGCCGGAAAGAACAAAAGCGTGGGAAGTGGGTTTGCAGTCTAATTTCTGGGGAGATAAATTGAGTTTGAGTGTGTCTTTGTATAAGACATCAACTTACAATCAGTTGTTTAATCCGTCTTTGTCTGCATCTTCAGGTTATACTTCTATTTATATCAATGGTGGACAGGTCGACAATAAAGGTATTGAATTAGGATTGTCGTTGAATCAGGATTTAGGACCGGTAAAATGGAATTCTAATTTTACTTATACTCTTAACCGAAATGAAATTAAAAAACTGTTGAAACCTACCACTTTGGCTTCCGGACTCACTATTCAACAGGATGTTTTGGATTTGGGAGGTGTTGGTAATGTGATGACACGTCTTACAGAAGGTGGTTCTATCGGTGACTTGTATGTTACAGCTTTGCGTACCGATGAGCATGGATATATCGATGTCGACTATGTAAATAATACTGTGGCAGTCGACAAGAATGCCGGAGAACGTAAAGACGGATGGGTCTATGCAGGAAATGCACAACCTAAATATACCTTGGGATGGCGCAACTCATTCAGCTGGAAAGGTTTGAATTTGGGCTTCTTGATTAATGCACGTGTAGGTGGTGTTGGTGTTTCTATGACACAAGCCTTGATGGATGCTTATGGAACTTCTCAGGCTTCTGCTGATGCACGTGATGCAGGTGGTGTAATGATTAATGGCGCATTGGTTCCTGCAGCTCAGAAATATTATCAGACAGTAGGTACCGGAGCTGGTTCAATGTATGTGTATAGTGCAACCAACGTGCGTCTTGCCGAATTGTCTTTGGGATATGATGTTCCTGTTTCTAAGGTTGTTCCTTGGATCAAAGGCTTGAATGTGGCTTTAACAGGTCATAATCTCTTCATGTTCTATTGCAAGGCTCCTTACGACCCGGAACTGACAGCAAGTACAGCTACTCATTTTGCAGGTATGGATTATTTTATGTTGCCGAGTTTGCGTAATCTAGGTTTTTCTGTTAGACTTAATTTTTAGTATTATGAAAATGAAACATATATCAAAACACACAAGAACTGTGAGCAGTATAATGTTGGCTGGTATACTTTCTTTGTCTTCTTGTACCGATCAGTTCAAAAACTGGAATATAAACCCCAATGAAGTAACTCCGGATCAAATGCAGCAGGATAATCTGAACACCGGAGCTTATTTCACCCAAATGTTGAGAGGAGTATTTATTGTTGGAAAAAGTGCGGATGGAACAGGATTGGGAGGTGAGTATCAGATCACAGAAGTGATGACTGGAGATATCTTTTCTGGTTTTGTAGCCAATATCAATACATTTAGTTATACCACTTATCACAACGACCATTATGCTCTTTATAAAGACTGGTATAATGCAGCTTTTAAAGATGCATATACTTATATCATGCAGCCCTGGAAGTCGATTGCTGATGTCACAGAGGAAACATCTCCGACCAGAGCACTGGCTAATATTGTGAAAGTTTTGGGTATGAGCCGAATAACTGATATGTACGGACCAATTCCTTACAGTCAGTTCGGTACAACTACTCAGGTTCCTTACGACAGTCAGAAAGATATATATTATCAGTTCTTCGATGAGTTGGATGATGCCATTACTATATTGACTGATTATAATAATAGTAATTCATCGGCATACATGGAGCAATATGATTATATCTATAGTGGAAATGTAGGCAAGTGGATTAAGTTTGCCAATACACTGCGTTTGCGCCTGGCTATGCGTGTATCTTTTGTGGATGAGGCTAAAGCACGCTTGGAAGCAGAGAAAGCTATCAATCATGCTTCTGGATTGATGACTTCTGCAGATGATTCTGCTATTTTGCATCAGACTACATCATTCTCTTTTGTCAATCCATTGTGGGAAATCAGTGAAAGTTTCCAGGATATTCGCATGGGAGCTACAATGGACTGTTATTTGAATGGCTATAACGACCCGCGTGTTTCCAGTTATTTCCGTTCTGCATCCAATGACGGTAAATATCATGGAGTGAGAAATGGAATGACTAACATTTCTAAGGATAACTATATTGCTGCTGCATCTGGATTGAACTTTAATGAAAACAGCAATATGCAGTGGATGGATGCATCGGAAGCTTACTTCTTGCTTGCTGAGGCTAAGTTGAGACTTGGATTGGGAAGCGAAACTGTGCAGACTTATTACGAAAAGGGTATACAGACTTCGTTCCAGTCGAAAGGTGCTACAGGATATGATAGTTATATTGCAGATAATGAAAGTCTTCCTCTTGAATCGTATATGGACCCGGTAACCAACCGCTCTACTAATGTAAAGAGTTATTTGTCGAATTTATGCGTTGCATGGGATGACAGTGCTTCTGATGAAGTGAAACTGGAACGTATCATGATTCAGAAGTGGATTGCTCTTTATCCAGACGGTCAGGAAGCTTGGAGTGAAATGCGTCGTACCGGATATCCGGGATTCGTTCGAATTGCTTCTTACGGATACCAGTCGGAAGTAGCAGAAGGTGAGTTGATCAGTCGCCTGAAATTCCCTACAACCGAATATTCAGATAATAGCCAGAATACTCAGAATGCTGTATCCTTGTTAGGCGGTGGTGGTGATAGTGCCGGTACTCGTCTCTGGTGGGATGTAAGAAGATAATAATGGATGTACAATTAATTAGATGAAATTATGATGAAAACGATAAAAACCTTGTTTCTTTCTGCTGTGGCATGTGGACTGATATCTTCATGCGATACAGATATAGAATCTACTTCAATTCAGAATCCTTATACATACGGTGATCAATATTACCAGAATTTACGTGATTACAAAGCCAGCGATCATTCCATTTCTTTCGGATGGTTTTCTCAATATGGGCAGCAGAATTCTATGGCCGTTCGTTTTATGGGGTTGCCTGATAGCTTGGATATCTGTTCATTGTGGGGAGGTATTCCTGCCAAAGAGAGAACGGATATTTGGGAAGAACTTCGTTTCGTTCAGAAGGTGAAAGGTACTAAAATGTTGGCTGTTGCCATTACACGTATTGATGCAGAAACAGACGACCATGCATTTAAACAAGCTTATAACGAAGCAAAGCAGATGCCGGCCGGTGAAGAAAGAGAACAAGCTCTTCTGAGAGCGATTGAAATGTATGCAGAGTATTTCCTTGATCAGGTGTTCTTGAATGATCTGGATGGTTTTGATGCTGACTATGAACCGGAAGGCGACTTCCTGAGTGGAGATTACTTCGTACATTTTATGAAGTATCTGTCTAAATACATGGGACCTAACCCTGATATTACAAAGGAAGAACGCTTGA
Source organism: Phocaeicola sp. HCN-40430 (assembly GCF_037890285.1). Taxonomy (NCBI): domain Bacteria; kingdom Pseudomonadati; phylum Bacteroidota; class Bacteroidia; order Bacteroidales; family Bacteroidaceae; genus Phocaeicola; species Phocaeicola sp. HCN-40430. Next base: position 86,290 of record NZ_JBBKBS010000011.1, on the reverse strand, counting down.
AACTTATTCAGGAAAGATACGGTACAGGTATAACAGATACTAACAAAATGCTGTGTGTAGACGCACCGGGTGATCCTTCATCCGAACTGTATGATATCTGCAATTATTACTTTAAACAAGCGTATGGTGGAGGTACCAGCAGTGGATGGCCTATTGAAAAGGTTGTGTTCTGCTGTAATATGGGAGATGGCTGGCAAGGTACAATGAGTGATATGTATGAGCAGGCACGTTATCAGCCTTCTAAAGGTCGTAAGGGAGGATTCGGTGCTTTCTTTATTCATAGAGATTATAATGTGCATGAAAACAATCCGTATCCTTACAAACGTTTCCGTGAATGTATTCAAATTCAAAATCCTGCAGTTTATTAATTTCATTGCTTGAAAGAAACTTATGAAAAAGAATAGAATATTATTTTATATGGTTGCAGGTGTACTTTCTGTATTGGGTACTACCTCCTGTAACGATGATGAGTCTTACGACTTTCCCGGTGATTCTATGAATCGTGTATACATCAAGCCGTATACAGGTAATGATTTTCTGATTGTGCATACTCCGGTAATGAGTACCAGTTCATTTGATTTGAAAATTCCGGCTTATGTAACTCGGGGACATTCGGAAGTTATAAAAGCAACTTTAGCTATTGATAATTCTCTTATTGATGCCTATAATATTGCTAATGGAACCAATTATGAGGCTTTACCTGAACAGGCTTTAGTTATAGAAAATCAAACCGTTACAATACCGGCTGGATCATATTATTCTGCTGATTCTTTACATTTAGCCATCAATGAAGAGGTTGTGTCACAGTTGCGTAGTGAAACGGGATATCTTATTCCTGTAAAACTGGTAAGTGCGGAAGGTGGTAATACTGCTGTAAGTACTAATATGGGTAATTCCTATTTAGTTGCAGGGGTAGAAGTGAAAACCGGAATGATTGATGATAGTGCTTCAGATCAAAATACACAAGGTGCATTAGTTTCAGAACGTACCGGATGGACTGCATATGTTGAAGAATCAGATGGAGTCACTGTTAATGGTGAAATTTCCTCGCTTTTTGACGGAAATTCTTCTTCTGAATGGTCTGCATCATCCAGTCAGCCATTCCATATTGTATTCGATATGCAGAAAACTCAGAATGTAACTGCTGTTACTGCATGGTATTCTTATTATGGCTGGTATGATTATTGTTCTTTCTCTCAAGGAACTAAGATGGAATATAGCCAAAACGGAACAGACTGGGAGGAATTGGGAACAGTACCATCTGTAAATGGAAAAAATGTGGTGTTGTACGCTCCTGTTCCTATGCGTTATATTCGGGCAGAAATTCCTGTTATTTCTAATTGGTATGGTGAGGAAGCTTCAATTACAATTGGAGAATTTAATGTATATGTAAAATAAAAGGTTTTTTAGGTATGAAAAAGTATATATATTTTTGTTTTTTAGTATTACTTTTAGGAGTAACCGGCTGTAAAAAGGCACCCGATTTCGGTGATGCGGTTTATATGACAGGTACTTTGCAATCGTCTAATATCCGTTTCCTGGTGGACGGGCAGTCTAGTATGGGACTTACCGTAACTTCTACCAATAAAACAGGTGCCGATGTAAAGATTGGTTTGAAAGAAGCTCCTGAGTTACTTGCCGATTTCAATGCATCTACTGGTAGAAATTGTATATTGCCACCGGAAGGCAGCTATACCATCGAGGGTACAGAAGTAGTAATCAATTCAGGAAAGACACAGTCTACTCAGATTAAAATCAGTGCCGATTCTGAACAGTTGCAGGAAGGAGTATCCTACTGTTTGCCTATCTCTATCACTTCTGTAGAAGGAGAAGACTTGAAAGTGTTGGAAACTTCTCGTACTGCGTATGTCATGCTGACTAAAGTAATCACTGTGAAAGCTGCTTACTTGCATAGAAACAATTGTTTCGACATTCCGGGTTTTGCCGGAGAAGATAGTCCGGTAAAAGCTTTGAGCCAAATGACATTGGAAATGAAGGTGCTTCCGGTATCTTTCCCGAATACACCAAGTAGTGCAAACGGTATCAGTTCTTTGTGCGGATGTGAAGAAAACTTCCTGTTCCGTTTTGGAGATGGTGCCGGTAACCCGACCAACAAATTGCAGTTGTGTAAAGGTTCTATTGGTGCTGCTTCTCATCCTGACAAGAAAGACCATTATGAATCATGGGTAGAAAAAGAATTTGAAACCGGACATTGGTTGCACTTTGCTGCAGTGTACGACGGTCAGTATCTCCGTGTATACCTGGACGGTGAACAGATTCACTTTGTGGAAACCAATAACGGTGGTACCATTAACTTGAGTATGGCATACGATGGACATACTTGGGAAGATACATTCGCTATTGGTCGTTCTGTAGGTTATCAGCGTTTCTTCGACGGTTATATCAGTGAGTGCCGTGTTTGGAATGTGGCACGTACTCCGGCCGAACTGCAAGACGGTATCTGTTATGTAGATCCAACAAGCGAAGGACTGGTGGCGTACTGGCGTTTCAATGGAGAAACTCAGGATGACGGTACTGTGCTCGATATGACCGGTCACGGTTACAATGCTCATCCGTATAAGGCTATTGAATGGGTGGACAACCAGAAATGTCCGTTCTGATATTTTTTAAACAACTTTTATACGATAAGGTTAAGCAATAAAAAACTGAGGGCTATGTGAATAGCTCTCAGTTTTTTATTGCTCTGTTTTTATGGAAACATCAGTCTATTTTGTCTGTGAGTATCCTTCTGCTTTCAATAACTCGATGATGCGTTGTTTGAATTCTCCCTGAATAATAATTTCTCCATCTTTGGCAGAACCACCCACACCGCATTTGGTCTTCAGCAGTTTTCCCAGTTCCTTCAGGTCTTCTTCTTTTCCGATGAAGCCGGTGATGAGTGTGACTGTTTTTCCGCCACGCCCTTTCTTCTCAATAGATACACGGAGCTTCTGTTGCTTCTTGTCGAGGGTTTCGCAACTGTCTTCTTCGTTTGTTTCGTAGTTGAAGTCCGGATTGGTAGAATATACTATATTCAACCGTTCTTTCCAATCGTTATTTTTCATATACATGTTGTTTTTACGGCTTCAAATATACTTGATTCTTTATCATGAAGCAAGAAGCATTGATATCTGCCGGCCGTTTTTATTTGTAAGATGTATTTATTTTCAATATTACAGGTCGTTTTCGTTTAAGAATATTTTCGAAAACCTATGTAGCGTTACAAATAAATAGATTAATTTTGCAGATGAAGACAGCAAATCTATATGGCGGAACGTATACGTAAAAATATGGATAAAATTCCGGAGCCTACCTTGCGCAGACTTCCCTGGTATCTTTCGAATGTAAAACTGATGAAAGAGAAAGGGGAAAAGTATGTTTCGTCTACACAAATATCCAAGCAGATTAATATCGATGCTTCACAAATCGCGAAGGATTTGTCGTATGTAGCCGTTACCGGCCGCACGCGAGTAGGATATGAAATAGACCGCCTTATTCAGGTGCTGGAAGACTTTCTGGGGTTTACCAATCCTCACAAGGCCTACTTGTTCGGAGTAGGAAGTCTGGGAGGAGCCTTGTTGCGTGATTCCGGTCTGTCTCATTTCGGACTGGAGATTGTAGGAGCTTTCGATGTGAATCCTAATCTGGTAGGAACAGAGATCAACGGTATTCCTATTTATCACTCTTCGGAATTCGAGAGCAGAAGACAGCAGGATGGAGTCTATATTGGAATACTGACAGTCCCCATTAACATTGCGCAGGAAATCACAGACAAGATGGTAGAGGGAGGTATTTGTGCCATCTGGAACTTTACTCCATTCCGTATCCGGGTGCCCGAACATATTGTCGTACAAAATACATCATTGTATGCTCATTTGGCCGTGATGTTCAATCGTTTGAATGAAACTATAAAGAAATAATTCTCATGAAAATTATAGCGATAGGCATGAACTATTCATTGCATTGCAAGGAATTGCATGCTGATGAGCCTGTACCTCAGGAACCGGTGGTTTTTATGAAGCCCGATTCGGCTTTGCTGAAAGACAGCAAACCGTTCTTTATTCCGGATTTCTGCCAGCAGGTAGATTATGAAACAGAGTTGGTTGTACGTATCAACCGCTTGGGAAAGAATATTTCCGAACGGTTTGCCCACCGTTATTACGATGCGGTGACGGTAGGTATTGACTTTACCGCTCGTGACTTACAGAAAAAACTTCGTGCCGGAGCCTTGCCTTGGGAGCTGTGCAAGTCGTTCGACAATTCGGCTGCTATCGGCGATTTTATTCCTGTCACCGAACTGGATAATGTGCAGCAGTTGGGCTTCCATCTGGATATCGACGGACAGACCGTGCAGGCCGGAAATACCAAAGACATGATTTTCCATATCGATACACTTATTGCCTATATCAGCCGTTTTATGACCTTGAAGATAGGCGATTTAATTTTTACCGGAACTCCGGTTGGTATCGGTCAGGTGAAGATAGGAAATCATTTGGAAGGATATTTGGAAGATAAGAAAGTATTAGATTTTTATATACGATGAAAATACGGGTAGGATTTGGTTTTGACGTTCACCGTCTGGTGGAAGGACGCGACTTGTGGCTGGGAGGTATCAAGCTGGAGCATGAGTTGGGATTGCTCGGACATTCTGATGCCGATGTATTGATTCATGCAATTTGCGATGCGTTGCTGGGAGCTGCCAATATGCGCGACATTGGCTATCATTTTCCCGACAATGCCGGTGAATTCAAAAATATAGACAGTAAGATTTTGCTGGCCAAGACAGTGGAGCTGATTGCCACAAAAGGGTATCGTGTGGGAAATATAGATGCTACAGTGTGTGCCGAGCGCCCGAAGCTGAAAGCACATATTCCAACCATGCAGGAGGTACTTGCCAAAACGATGAATATTGATGTGGAAGATGTTTCCATCAAGGCTACTACAACCGAAAAGCTGGGCTTTACCGGACGTGAAGAAGGTATTTCGGCCTATGCTACTGTGCTGATAGAAAAAGACTGATAGCTATTGCGATAAAAAACAGAAAACTCAGCTTTCATTTCCGGTGAGGGAATGAATGCTGAGTTTTTTATGAAGACAGAGTCTGTTTACAATAGCAGCCCGATGGTGAGCAGCAAGGCAAACAGAAACATGTTTCTGGATGTTTCTCCCAAAATCAGATTCAGCTCTTTTCCGCGGTTGATACGTGCCATTTTCATTGTGGTCAGAATATGCAGAAGCAGATAAAGCTGAGGGAGTATCACCGCATATATTTTCCCTATCCACAGGAAATAGAAACAGCACCAGCAGGCTATGACTCCAAGCAGGAAGTACGCAATTAATCCTGCACGGGCACCAAACCGTACTACCAGTGTTCTTTTTCCGCTGATGGCATCCTGCTCTCTGTCGCGGAAGTTATTTACCATCAGCAGGGTATCGATAAGGAGTCCGCAGGCCAAAGAAGCAAAGGTTACAGAAAGGTTCCAACTGTGTGCCATGACATAGAACGTACATCCTACCGGTACAAAACCGAAGAAAATCAGCACCAGTACATCCCCCCATCCATGGTAGGCCAGCGGATAAGGCCCTGCAGTATAAAGAAAAGCAAAGAGTATACACAATACACCTACCGGAATCATTTCCCATCCTCCGTACCAAAGCAATCCTACGCCGGTGAGGGAAGCAAGGATGGTAGTCACAAGAATTCCTTTTTTCATGGCTTCGGGGCTAATCCATCCTTGGGCACAGGCACGTTCCGGTCCTAACCGGTCGGCACGGTCGGTTCCTTTCAGAAAGTCGTACAAGTCGTTAATAAAGTTGGCATCTATCTGCATAAGGAATGCAAACAGAAAACAGAGCACAGCCGGTATCGGATTGAAGAAACCGTAGATGTATGCCAGTGTACATCCCGTCATGACCGGAATGGCTGCTCCGGTCAGTGTTTTGGGGCGGGAAGCCAGCAGCCATGCCTTTATCGAGTTTTGTTTCATTGTTTTTTTATAATAGTTTCACGAAGACAAAGGTAGGATTTTTTCACTACTTTTGCTGCATGAAAAAAGTCTTATTCTTCTTTTTGACGCTTGTCCTGCTTTCTTCTTGTGCTACAGCCTCTTTTTCCCGTTATAAGGGAGTAGGCCGTATCAAGCAGTATGACATATACAGTACACAGTTGCCCGATTCGTTCGATGGATTCCGTATCGCTTTTGCTACGGATTTCCATTATGAAAGCCGTTTTACAGCAAAACGTCTGCAAGGGATGGTGCGTGCCTTGCAGGCTGCAGATGCCGATGTCTTGCTGCTGGGAGGAGACTACCGTGGGCGCAACGGCGGTAATCTGACGGAGCTTTTCGATGCATTGTCTGAGGTAAAGACTCCTTATGGTACGTATGCAGTAATGGGAAATCACGACAGAGGTGAAAACGGAGAATGGGTACGGCGCGAAATGGAGCGTACAGGAATCTGCTTGCTGGAGCATCAGACCGATACGCTGTTTCGGGGGAATGCGTTCATTTTGCTTAGCGGAGTACGGAATCCCTTCGATTTGAAGCAGAACGGAGTATCGCCCACCTTGGCTTTGTGTCCCGACGATTTTGTGGTGATGCTGGTGCATACACCCGACTATGTGGAAGATGTCGATGTTTCGAATACCGATGTGGTATTGGCCGGTCATACGCATGGAGGACAGGTCAGCTTGTTTCGCCGGTATACTCCGGCTCATTTCTCCAAATACGGCAACCGTTTTCTTACCGGATTGAAACATAATTCGGAAGGGATACCGGTAATTATCAGCAATGGCCTGGGAACTTCGCGCAAGGATATACGCCTGTTTACACCGAGTGAGGTGGTAGTGGTGGTACTGCATAAGAAGTGACAGAATGTTACTTCGGTTCTTGTAATCCAAAGGCTTTGTTGCCCGATGACAATCTGTCAAATCAGATGCTTCTACACGGCTGTATTTGTACCCCGGTAAATAGTTGGTGAAAAAAATGCGCTTTTTTCGCGATTGACAGAATTTGAAAAGATAGCATACTACGCTTTTCTCTGTGTATATGAAGGGATAATTTGATGTATTTATTTCTTTTGTAATGGAATACTCTTATTTCGTATGTTTTTGTCAGATTGTGGTTGAGACTGACAGGGAGGCGAAAAAGAATTCCGATTGTTAATTTTTGTATAAAAAGGAGCACTCAAAGGGAGAAACAACTCCCGTTTGTTGCGGTTTTTCACACGAATAGTCACGCAGTACAACGCGACTAATCGCGTAACCCATCGATACTTGTATCATCAGCCTCTTTTACCTGTATCGTTTCCGGCTGTGAACAGTCGTGTAAATATGTTGAGCAGCATGTTTTATGGACGTTTTTTGTCCTGATTTTTCGCTGTTTTTCATCGTGAAGCTTTGTTTTGATAAAAAGTTGCGTTAGCAGTAATGCCTGTTTTTTCGATTTGTGTCAGCCGGAAAGGCTTTTCAGTATCTTTCTGATTCGGAATTTGAGCTGGAGTAGCAGGAGTCGGTGAAATAAAAAAGACCGTATTCCACCGGTAAGATACGATAGAAATACGGTCTTTGGTATAAGGAAAAGCAACGGTTTTTATTTGTTGCTCAGTGCCTCTTCAATCATAGCCTGCAGATTCTGGTAGTGACTTTTCTGTATGCCACTGCAAGAAGCAGCTGCGCTCTTGACGATAGAATTAATGGTAATCAGTTCGCCACGTGCCATGGCAGGAGCTTCCGAGTAGAAATAGTTTCTTTGTACTCCGGGTTTGGCAGGAGCTTGTGATTTATCCAACAACTTAATCAGCGATTCTACATATACACGCTGGGTATTGCGTTTGTAGAGGTCGGCCTGTGCAGTACGGGTCCAGATAGTCTTTCTCAAATCGCTGAACATCTGCTGTGCCGTATAGGCTTTACGTCCGTTTGCAGCTTCGTTCATCATCATCTTGTTGAGCGTAGCTTTGCTGATCAGACGCGACAGGATATTGGCCTGTATCGTACAGATGGTATTGATAGGGTTGATGCCTGCTTTTTCCATTAATTCCTGATTAATCAGCCAGGTAGGAGCTGTGAACAACTGTTCATTGAGGAACGCAACAGCCCGTTTCTGGATAGAAGCAGGTACGAATTCCTGAGCTACCATGTCGGTTTGTTCTACCATAATCGGATTGCTGTAAATACCGGCTACGTTTTTGGTCACATGTCCCATGTATCGTGAATACTGGTTGACAACATTCTGGTAAATCGTTCTTGCACCGGCATACGATTTGTTGGGTTCGTAAGACCACTTCAATATCTGCGGTACGATGCGCTGAAGATTTTTGATACCGTATGCACTTGCCAGCATTGCATCGTCTCCCAAATCCTCATTCTGATTTCTCGGATCGTTCGAGTCACTCTCTGTTCCGAATGTATAGCGGATATCTTCTTTCAGTTTGGCGATAATAGACTGGTTGGAGAAGGCTGTTTCCTCTTCGGGAGTCTTGAACTGAGGCAACCATCTGTATCCCCATTCAATGGCCCATTTGTCGTACATACCGATGCGTGGGAAAATACCGCTGCGGCCGATACTGTCTTCCGGTTGGGCTACATAATTGAAGCGGGCATAGTCCATGATGGAAGGAGTATGTCCGTTGGCTTCTACCCATGCCTTGTCTCTCAGTTTTTCTACCGGTATGGTATGAGACGCTCCGAAGTTATGGCGTAAACCTAAAGTGTGACCTACTTCGTGTGAAGAAACGAAGCGGATAAGTTGTCCCATCAGTTCATCATCGAACTGCATTTTTTGTGCAGCTTCGTCGAGTGTACCTGCCTGAATCATATACCAGTCGCGCAGCAGGCTCATCACATTGTGATACCAGTTGATGTGGGTTTCAATAATTTCTCCACTTCTGGGGTCGTTGATGTGTGGTCCGCTTGCATTAGGGATATCCGACGGCTTATAGACGATAGCCGAATGGCGTGCATCTTCCAGACTCCAGCTCGGGTCGTTTGCCGGAGCTTCCTTGGCATAGATAGCATTCTTGAATCCTGCCTGCTCGAAAGCAACCTGCCAGTCGTTTACACCCTGAATAAGATAGGGAACCCATTTCTTGGGAGTCGCCGGGTCGATATAGATGACAATCGGTTTTTTAGGCTCTACCAGTTCGCCGCGCAGATAAGCTTCTTCGTCTTTAGGCTCCAGTCTCCAGCGGGTAATCAGATATTTGTATTCAATACCCTGTGGATTAGAGTCGAAATCGGTATATCCTACTGTAAAGAAACCTACGCGCGGGTCGTACAGACGAGGCTTCATCGGTTTTTCCGGAAGCAGAATCAGCGAACTGTTCAGCTCGTAGGTCAGTGGAGTGTTGGGGCTTCCGGTCTCCAGCGGACTGATAGGTCTTTTTTCTTTTTTACACAGATAAGTGGCAGTAGTCTTGATTTCGATATTCTGAGGGAAAGCGGTCAGACTGTTGATGTAGCTGGCCGTCGGAATCATGTTAAGAAGTCCGATAGCCTCTTTTGAATCGCTGTCGATAGAGAACAGCGGATTTTCTTTCTGTATAAAGCTTCCGGCTTCTATTACATAGTTGCAGCGCACAGAATCTTTTCGGATGCTTTCTATGTTGAATGTGGCGACAATAGGATGTATGTTCGAATTCATGACAGAAGTATACATCCCCTCTTTGTCGGTAGCACGTTCGCGGTACGACATTTCACGGACGAAGATTCTGTTTTCTCCGTTCTTCTCGAAACGTATTACTTTACTTCTCAAGATATCTCCCGGATAGCCTATTTTCGATTTGTTTTTTGAAGCAGGAGCTTTGCTGATTCGGTTGACAATCAGCACATCCTTTTGAAGCAAAGAGTCGGGTATTTCGAAATAGTATTTGCCGTTTACCTTGTGCACGGTAAGAAACCCGTTTGTAGAAGCAGCTTGGGGAGTAATAATACTGTTATAAGGTTTCGGACCAGGCTTCATCATGTTCTGAGGTCTGGGTGGCATGACTTTTTCAGTCTTGGCTTTCTTACTTTTTTTCTTGATGAGTTTAGCTTCTGCACCGGTTACTGCTCCAGATAGCAACAGAGTGGCCAGTGCAAAGGCTTGTAGTTTTGATGTCTTCATACTTTGATGGTTTTGTTGTTATATCGTTTTATTTGTTGTATAGCTGGTGTTGCTTGATGAACCGGTACACTTCAGGATGAAGAAAGTAGCGTATGTCTTTACCGGAAGCAATGCTTTCGCGTATAAAAGTAGAACTGATTTCAAGCAAGGGTGTGTTTACAGCTTTGACTTGTGCGGGAAGCTCATGAGGATTGATTTCGTATCCGGGACGCGGATAAACCAGTATCCGGTGATTCCGGAGAATCTCTTCGGGAGATTTCCATTTGTCGAATGCAGCCCAGTTGTCTGCACCGATGATGAGTACAAATTCCCTGTCCGGATAAGTTTCCGACAGTTTCTGTAGAGTAGTGACAGTATACGAGGGACGGGGTAATGTAAATTCAAAGTCGGAGGCTTTAAAGCGGGGATAACCGGCAATGGCGGCTTCTACCATTTTCATGCGAAGATGATTATCGAGCAAGGTCTGTTCCTGTTTAAACGGATTTTGTGGAGTAATCAGGAACCAAAGCTCATCCACCCAGTTTTCCTCGCACAAATAATTGGCAAGGGCCAGATGCCCCAGGTGGATGGGGTTGAAAGTACCTCCGAATATACCGGTTCTTATAGGATTTTTTTCCATTTCTTGTAGTTGACGACTTGCCAGGCTGCCACGAGAATCATGGCTACGGCAATGATATATTCCTGTTTGGCAAGAGCTATTATACCCACTGCGATTGCTACCAGTCCGATGAGAATGCTGAGTAGGATGAGTATCTGTAATGTTTTCTTTGGATTTTTAGCCATAATTCGGATTATTGATTGATAAAGTTGCTGATGACTTGAAGCGCTTCGGCCTGTGCCTTGCTTAAATCATCATTCACAATGACTACATCGAATTTGTCGGCAAAACTTAGCTCAAATTCTGCTTTTGCAATACGGCTTTCTATTACTTCCGGAGTATCAGTTCCACGTCCGTTCAGTCGGCGGCGGAGTTCTTCTACTGAAGGAGGCTGGATGAAAACCGACAACGCACGTTCGCCGTAGAATTTCTTGATGTTGCATCCGCCTACTACGTCTACATCGAATATCACGTTCTGACCTGCAGCAAGCTGTTTTTCAACCTGAGCTTTCAGTGTGCCGTAGAATCGGTCCTGATAGACTTCTTCGTATTCCAGAAATTCGTCGTTGGCAATACGCTGTTTGAATTCTTCCGGAGTAAGGAAGAAATATTCTACTCCGTTCTGTTCGGTGCCACGGGGCGGACGGCTGGTTGCCGAAATAGAGAATGCCAGATTCAGATTCTGCGAAAGCAGGTAGTTGATAATAGTCGATTTCCCTGAACCGGAAGGAGCAGAGAATATGATGAGTTTACCCATATTTTTGATAGTTAAGAGTTGAATTTTAAAGGAAGAAGACGAAGAGGTCCTTACATCACGTTCAATACCTGTTCTTTAATTTGTTCCAGTTCGTCTTTCATCTGCACTACAATGTTCTGCATTTCCGCATGGTTCGATTTGCTTCCTGTAGTGTTGATTTCACGTCCCATTTCCTGAGCAATAAATCCTAATTTCTTACCTTGTCCATGTCCTCCGGCCATTGTTTCGCGGAAATAGTTCAGGTGATTGCTCAGACGCTGTTTTTCTTCGTTGATATCGAGTTTTTCGATGTAATAAATCAGCTCTTGTTCCAGACGGTTCTTGTCGTAATCTACGCTGATTGTTTTTTCAAGTGCATCGGTAATGCGTTCGCGTATTTTGGCCACTCGTTCTTTTTCGTACGGTTCGATGGAATGCAGCAAACGTTCGATGTTGTCTATCTTTTCAGTGAATTTCTTTTCAAGGGCAGCACCTTCCTGCTTGCGGAAATCTACCAGATGCTGTAGTGCTGTTTCAATAGCTGTGTAAGCCACTTTCCATTCTTCTTCCGACAGTTCCTGGATATCTACACGTGTCAGTACATCCGGCATACGCAGCAAGGTAGCGAACCAGTCTTCGGGGGCGGGAATGTGACAAGATTCGGAAATTGTTTTAATCTGCTGGTAATAGTTTTCTACCAACGCAGCATTGATGGGAGTAGCAGCTTCTGCAGCTTCTTTTTCAATCCAGATACTGAAATCTACTTTTCCTCTTTCCAGTGTTTTGGTGATGAGGTTGCGGATTTCCATTTCCTTTTCACGATACAATGGAGCAATGCGGGTAGACAAGTCCATTGCCTTGCTGTTTAACGATTTGATTTCTACGTTTATTTTCTTATCTCCGAATGTGGCGGTAGCTTTACCGTATCCGGTCATCGATTGTATCATAATATTCAGTTTTTTATCGGGCAAAGGTAGGAAAAAGCCGGGAAAAAAGAAAAGCCAACTGATATTTCTTTTGGTTTCAGTTGGCTTTGCAGGGGATAAGGACTGTATCCTATTGTCCGATGTCTCTTATTTGTTCGGATTTGTTACCTCCGGCAGATTCAACAAATATTCAATCTCCGGATTTTGCTTGATGATTTCACCCGATGGGCTGACGAGGAACAAAGCCGGTATTTGCCGTATTTTATAAGCTTGAGAAATGGCATTGTCATTGAATGGTTTCAACTCGCTTGTATTGGTCCATATAATGCCATCTTCTTCTGTCGCTTTTACCCATTGTTCTTTTTTCTCATCCAGGTTAATACCACACATTACAATACCTCTTTTCTGGAGTTGTGGGTAGATGGCCTTTATCTCCTTGGCCTTGTCTCTGCACGGACGACACCAGGAAGCCCAAAAATCAAGCAGGACGTATTTCCCTTTGAAATCACTCAACTTTACCTGTTTACCGTGAATGTCGGTTGTTGTAAAGTCGGGTGCCTGGGTATTTTGAATCCATATTACACGTGCGTCTTCCATTTTTTCTTTTAGTGTCTTGAATGCATAAGAGTACGTATAGTTGAGAGTGTCAATGGTTTCGTATACTTCTTTCCATTCCGGATATTCTCTAAGTAGCAGGTTGCCGGCCAATTCGACTGCTGTATAACTTTGAGGATGCGCTTTGATGAAATCAATGGTTGCTTTTTCGCGTTTGAAGAAATTGTCATTCATTTGTTTCTGCAATGTGGCTAAAGCTTCCGGAGTAGAAGGGTTTTGTTTCATCAGAGACTGGTTTTCTTCTTCCAGGGGCTTAACCGTTTCCAGATACTGATTCATCAGCTTCTGTTCCACGCCCTGTTGTATACCGATGGCTCCGGCAGAAGCCGTATATTTTCCTCCGGCTTCTGCTATAAATTCATATCCTGACTGATAGGGACGGAACCGGATATAGTACTTGTCGGGGTGTTCGATAGCTTGAGTAAAAGAAAAACTGTTTGCTCCCGATAAAGTAATTGAATCTATATTTTGGTATTTCTGGTCAATATATCCCAAGTAAACAGTTCCGGTAAAAGGCTTCTCCAATGTTCCTTCTATGCTAAACTCTTTTTCCGTCTGTTGGGTACAGGCTATACCTGTAAATAATATACTTCCCAATAAAAGATATTTTTTCATATTTCTATATTAACGAGGGTTTTGTACAATGTTACTATTTTTGTTGATGATGCTTTGTGGAATAGGGAATAAATAACGGTTGGATCCCGGAGCCAGTGTATGTACTGTTCCGTCGGGAGTGGTTCGGGTCAGCGTCTTTGTATAAATACCTTCGTTTACTAAACGCTTCATGTCGAACCAGCGTAATCCGGAGAGAACTAATTCTCTGCGTCGCTCTTCCAAAACAATGTCAAGAAGACTCTTGTCTGCATCTTTTGTCAACATGGTGTAGTCTTCTTCAGTGAATCGGTACTTGCGCAATTCATTTAGAATGTCAAGAGCTTGACTGTCGTTTTTGCGTGCTAAGGCTTCCGCTTTGATAAGCATCATTTCCGGAACACCGATGTTGTAGTTTGGAGTTGTCTGGATGTAGCAGTATGTATTTTCGTCATAGAAATACTCTCCTTTGTTGTCTACATTCGAGAACCAGAATTTAAAGCGTAAATCTTTTTCATTCTGTTTGTATAATTCAAGCAAATCTTCGCCGATGGCCATTTGTCTTAATGCGCTGCTGCCATTTACATTGTGGAACCATATTTTTTGTGGAGAAGAAATGTCTGTCGGTTTTCCGTTGATACTTCCCGATGGAAATTCAGTAGGGAAGGACCATTCTCTCATATCTTCCAGTTGGCTGTTCAGCTCCAGTGCTTTTTCTGCTTCTGTGGCTGCTTCATCGTATCGTCCCATGTAAAATAACACACGTGCACGCATGGCATAAGCGGATGCACGGGTGGGTTTATAGTTATTGCTTCCTAAAACAGGAAGATCCTGGTCGATACCCTCTAAGTCGCTTAATATTTGGGCTGTAACTTGTTCTACTGTGGCACGTGAGTGTTTTGCTTCAAGGTTGGGCTCTGTAACCAAAGGAACGCTTAAGTCGGTAGCAGCAGTGGCGGCATTGTAAGCCGGACCATATAGGCTCTGCAGATACCAATAATAGTAAGCACGGAAGATTTTTGCTTCTGCTGCGATACGCCGTCTGTCGGTTTCTGTTCCTTCTGTAGCATTACCGATGTTCTCAAGAACTACGTTTACGGTAAACAGATGGTTATAAGTCTGATTCCAATTACTGTCGTCTTCGCTGTCAAGATAAAAGGCTTCCATCCAAAAATAAGCTTTGTTGGAGGCGTTGGTCAGATTGATGGCACGGTTGGGAATCATCAGATCGTCGGAGCAATAATAGGGTAAGGCATTATATCCATTAGATAAAGTCATGTCTTTCATTAAATTTCCGTAATCTTCTACCGTTGTTGGAATAACCTTTCCTTTGGGGAGTGTATCTAAAAAATCACTGCATGAGGAAAATAAAGCGATTGTTCCTATTAAGAAGAAAAAATTCTTTATACGTTTCATCTTATATCGTTCATTAAGGAAGTTAATACTAAAAATCAAGTTTCACACCACAGGTAAAGGCTATCGGATCGGTCAATGAGAATGTACCGCTTACAGGAGATACAGCTTCGGGGTCGTATCCTTCTTTATTGGCTGTCCATAACCATACATTATTGAGTTGGGCTGTGATAGACAAGCGTTTTACAGGGCTGTTACGTAACCATTTTTTAGGAAGGTCGTAGTTCAGCAATATTTCACGCAGGCGAATCATGTCTCCTTTTCGGATGCTGTTTGATGAATATTGAGCCAGTTCGGAAGCTCCTGTCTGATAAGTCATCAGGTAGTTCATCATGTCGGAACAAATTGCCGGGACGTCTGTCTTGGCTTCATCGCCCGGTTGACGCCAGCGATCGGCAATTCTTTCGTTTAATGCCGGAGAAGATCCGAAGGGGTTCATATCTGGATATTCTACACGGAATACATGTCCGAAATTGTAAGTGAACAGGAAGTTGGCTTGTAGATTTTTATATCTGAATCCGGTTGACAGGCTTCCTGAGTATTTAGGTTGATAAGTACCACTGTATTCCAGGTCTTCTACAGTAAGATCCTCGTAAGTTGTAACTTTGGTACCGTCTGCTTTGTATGCCTGAGGTAATCCCATTTCGTTCAATCCGGCCCAGCGATAGCTCCAGATTCCTTCGCGGGAATATCCTTCTACAAAGCGGGTTGTACCATGTACACGGTTCAGTACAGGGCTGGAATCGTGAGCGCTGTTTCGTATAATCTTATTCTCATTGTAACCGAATACCCAACCTACATTCCATGTAAAGTCTCTTGTGCGGATCAAATCAGCGTCCAACTGGACTTCTACTCCACTGTTGTTCATATCGGCTGAGTTGATAAGTTGTTCGCTATATCCTACTGTAGGGTCGAGCTGGGCTTCGCCTAACAAATCGTATCCTTTGTTATGATAGTAGGTAAGGGTGGTGTTAATGCGGTCGAATAATCCCAAGTCTACAGACACGTTGGTAGAACGTGTACGCTCCCAACGGAGTAATGGATTGGGAGGAGTCGTAATACGCATATAGCCGCCACCGTCTACCAGATCACTGCTGATAAACTGTCCCACCATGATAGGAGAAGTTCTTCCGCTACGGTCGAAGTTTCCTGTTAATCCTAATGATGCACGTAGCATCAAAGCACTGATTGCATCACATTTGAAGAATTTTTCATTCTTGATATTCCAGTTGGCACCAAAAGACCAGATAGGGTTTCTTCTGTATTTATCGCTTACTCCAAACAGGTTGGATTTGTCTATTCGTAAACTTCCACTTACGGTATAACGGTTATCGTAGGTGTATACTGCCGATAAATAATAAGAGATTTCTCTGTTTAAGATATCACTGAACTTATCGTAACTGCTCGCATAGTAACGCATGGGGTTACTGGACCAGGGTGGAGTTGTTCCGTTGGTTGCAAGATCAATCGCATCGATTGGAGACCATGATAAAGTTTGGTCGTTGTAACCTAACTTGCGGTATGATTCTGTGGTAGTATGTTTGCTGCGCGCTTCGAAACCGGCAGTGGCATTGACATAGTGCTGTTTATCTGCACCGAAATTGCGGTTTAAGGTAGCACCTATTTTCATGGTCCATGCTTCGACATCGGTTTGAGAATGGTCCAAGATATCTCCTTTAGGAATACGATAGCTTAATCCGTTTTCTCCGATGACAGTATGTTGGTTAATCAATTCTCTTACACCGTAACTGTTTATAGACTGAATGTCTTTGTTAATCGACTGATAACGTTCGTACTGATAATCTGCAGAAAGATTCAAGCCTTCTATTACACGATAATCTAAGCCAAACCGTGCTTTATAATCGGTGTTTTTGGTTGTATTGTTGGCCATATCTATTTCATCCAGCAGGTTTTTACCGAAACTCAGATAACCATATTCTTGGGTATATTTGTCGGCATCCATTCGTGAGAATTGTGTATAGTCTGCAATACGGTTTCCGGCTTCATCTACGAGCATTTGAAATGGGAAAAGACTATAAATGTCACTACTAAGACTTTGATATCCGTTGTCGTTGTTATCGAATGTGGCAGACAGGTCTGAGCGCAAAGTCAGGTTATGCAACAACTTGTATGATATCCGGGAATTGATATTGTAAGAACGTTCTTGGTCGCCTACATATTCTGAATGGCCGCCGATAAAACTTCCTGAAAGGAAATAATTGACACGGTCGGTGCCTCCGGAAACGGAAATCATGTGTTGCTGGCGGAAGGCATTGCGTAACAGGTAATCTTCTATCTGTTTGCGGTTGGAATAGGCTTTCAGCTTATTCAGACGAGCGTCCATTTCTGCCAACTTTTGAGGATCCATCGGTGAAACGGCACCAGTTCCCCAATCGATAATGACGTCCTCCCAATAATCGTTCAGAATTTCTTGAGATAAGGAATAGCCACTTCCTTCATAGCCGAATCCTCCCATCATTGAATTGTATCCGTAAAGGTGGGCTTCTCTGTCGTAGTCAATGATTTGTTCGCTGTTTGCACGGTGTAAGTCATCAAAATTGGGCTTAGCTGAAACCTTAAAGTTGTTGGAGTAAGATATTTTGAAGTCATTGGCTTTGCCTTTTTTGGTAGTAATGACAATTACACCATTGGCTGCACGTGAACCCCAGATAGCTGTAGCCGAAGCATCTTTCAATACTGTGATACTTTCTATCATGTCCATGTTTTCGGGAAGTTCTTCCACTTCGAAATCATCTACGATAAACAAAGGGTCGTTACCGGCATTCATAGAAGCACCTCCGCGGATACGGAACTGTTCGTTATAGATATTTAATCCAGGTACGGAGCCTTCAAGGATTCCTGCCAACCCTACACTGCTTCTCAAAGAAATTTTATCATTTTTGATAGTATTGACGGAACCGGTTACATTGAACTTTTTCAATGTCTGATAACCTGTTACTACTACATCGTCCATGAGTACACTGTCGTCTGTCATGTAGACTTGTGTTGCTTTTTTACTTCCTACAGGGACTTCTACCGTTTCGTAACCTACATAAGAAATAATTAAAATATCTCCCGGTTTGGCTGTAATGCTGTAATTTCCGTTAACGTCGGTGATAGTAGCTGTTTGCTTGCCTTTTACGCGTACGGTACACCCAATCAATGAGGATCCGTCTTTACTGTCGAATACTTGTCCTGTAAAGTTTCGGGGAGTTGAACTTTGAGAGGTCGTTTGTTTTTGTGCATAGCTTCCTGTGCATAACGCACAGCCCAAGGCTACCAGGCACAGACCTTTTCTCATTTTTTGAAGATGCGTTTCCCGATTTACTCTTCTCTCTTTAAAATTATTGTTCTTCATAAACCGTAGATTTGTTAAACTTAAACATAGAGTCTGTTATTTGTCAGTGTGCTTCATGTTTCCCTCACAACTGACATGGATGCAATTTATATATTTTAATTTACAAAAATTATAATGAAAATGTGTAATATTTTGAAATTAAATCGCTGTTTTTGCTAAAAAAATAAAATGTATTGTCTTTTGAAGATAGGTATAAATAGAGCTTGCATTTTGTGAAAAATAATAATTTATCTTTGGAAAATGGCTTTTCAAAAGGAGAAATGAAAAAGCTATCCGATAAAGTCGTATTAGAGTTGGTATCGTAATAGAATGATGTGAAAAAAAATTATCGGAAAGATTATTAAGGTTTGTCCTTCTTTGGAGCAAATTTTTGTAGCTATGTATTATCTGATTAAAGGTGATACAATCTTTGAATGAAGAGATGAAAAATTGACTGGTAAAATCGGATTTTGTTTCATGGGGGATTTTGTGGAAAATATTCCGCCTTGGTCGATTAAGCAGAAAAAAATAGCCGATAGAGAAGAGTATTTAATTTTTCAGAAAGGAATAATATTTGTATTAAGAGCTTCTAAAAAACGTATGGGAATGGAAAACGAGTGCAAATAAAAGTGTATATTTGCACACATTATAATATAAAAAATAAATTATGTCGTGCATTTTACATATTGAAACTTCTACAGAGGTTTGTTCGGTTTCTGTCAGCCAGGATGGGGCTTCTATTTTTTCTAAAGAAGATTATAAAGGACCGTCGCATGCTGTGGCGTTAGGTGTGTTTGTCGATGAGGCTTTGTCGTTTGCCGATAATCATGCTATTCCGCTGGATGCTGTGGCTGTGAGTTGTGGACCGGGTTCATATACCGGTTTGCGTATCGGTGTATCTATGGCAAAAGGAATTTGTTATGGACGTAATATTCCCTTGATAGGACTTCCTACCTTAGAAGTAATGTCGGTACCTGTCTTGTTGTCGGAGGAACTTCCGGAAGATGCCTTGTTGTGTCCGATGATTGATGCACGTCGTATGGAAGTATATGCTGCCATTTACGATAGAGCATTGAATGTAAAACGTGCGATTGGTGCTGATATCATCGATGAACATTCGTATGCCGAATTCTTGGAAAAGCATCCGGTTTATTTCTTTGGCAACGGCTCTGGAAAATGTCGTGAGAAATTGGCTCATCCTAATGCACATTTCATTGAAGACATTCATCCGTTGGCTAAATGGATGTTCCCTTTGGCAGAAAAGGCAATGGCAAAACAGGATTTTAAAGATGTGGCATATTTTGAGCCTTTCTATTTGAAAGAGTTCGTTGCATCTACCCCAAAGAAGTTAATTTAATTCAGACCTGTCGTAAAATATGAAATACAATACCCAGCAACGAAGATTACCGCTTCCCGAATACGGACGAAGTGTACAAAATATGGTAGATCATGCCTTGACTATTGAGGATAGAGCAGAACGTCAGCGTTGTGCAAACACGATAGTGAATATCATGGGAGGTATGTTTCCACATTTGCGCGATGTAGCCGATTTTAAGCAAAAACTTTGGGATCATCTGGCTATAATGGCTGATTTTAAATTGGATATCGATTATCCGGTGGAAATCGTAAAAAAAGAAAGTCTTGAAATCAAGCCGCAGCGTATACCGTATTCACAGCATGATATTCGTTTCCGTCATTACGGACGTTTTGTACAGGATATGATTAAGTTGGCTGTCGATTATCAGGAAGGAGAGGAACGGAACCAGTTGATTCGGATGATTGCCAATCATATGAAAAGGGATTATCTGAACTGGAATAAAGACGGAGTGGAAGATCAGAAGATTTTGGATGATTTATGTGAACTCTCCGGGGGTAAAATCAAATTGTCTGCAGAAGATTTGCGTCTGACTGAACAGCGTACCTTTATTCCTCGACGTCGTCAGATGAATAATAACAACAATCAGGGAAAGAAAAAGTATTAATTTATAAATTCGGGTATTATGGCATCATTTGTAATCGAAGGTGGACACAGACTGCATGGAGAAATTGTTCCGCAAGGAGCAAAGAATGAAGTTCTTCAGGTGTTGTGTGCAACGTTACTGACGAATGGCGAAGTAACCATCAGTAATATTCCCAATATTCTGGATGTGAACAACCTGATTCAATTGCTGAGAGATATGGGAGTGAAAGTTGCCAAACAGGGTGTAGATACTTATACCTTTCAGGCCGACGAAGTGAATCTGTCTTATTTGGAAAGTGAAGAGTTTCTGACTCGTTGTTCCAAACTGAGAGGCTCTGTCATGCTGGTGGGACCTATGGTAGCTCGTTTCGGTCAGGCAATGATTGCTAAACCCGGAGGAGATAAGATTGGTCGTCGCCGTTTGGATACACACTTTTTCGGCTTACAGAAATTGGGTGCAGCTTTCGATTATAATGCAGCAGAAAGCATCTTTAAGATTTCAGCTACTCACTTGAAGGGAACTGATATGCTGTTGGATGAGGCCTCTGTAACAGGTACAGCCAATATCATTATGGCAGCAGTACTTGCCGAAGGTACTACTACGATTTATAATGCAGCTTGCGAACCTTATATACAGCAATTGTGCCGTATGCTAAACCGTATGGGAGCTCGTATTTCGGGAATTGCATCAAACTTGCTTACCATTGAAGGAGTAAAGGAGCTGAAAGGCTGTACTCATCGTATTCTTCCCGATATGATTGAGGTGGGAAGTTTTATCGGTATGGCTGCTATGACGGGCAGTGAAATTACGATTAAGAATGTATCATACGATAATTTAGGTATCATACCAGATAGTTTCCGTCGGTTAGGTATCCGTTTGGAACAGCGTGGTGATGATATTTTTGTTCCTCGTCAGGATCATTATGAAATAGAGTCGTTTATTGATGGTTCTATTATGACCATTGCCGATGCACCTTGGCCGGGGCTGACTCCCGACTTACTGAGTGTGATTCTGGTGGTTGCTACCCAAGCTAAAGGAAGTGTACTGATTCATCAGAAAATGTTCGAAAGCCGTTTGTTCTTTGTAGACAAACTGATTGATATGGGGGCTCAGATTATATTGTGCGACCCGCATCGGGCAGTAGTGATTGGGCATGACCGTAACTTCCGTTTACGTGGAGGTAATATGACTTCTCCTGATATTCGTGCCGGTATTGCCTTGCTTATTGCAGCACTGAGTGCTGATGGTATCAGCCGTATTCACAATATCGAACAGATTGATAGAGGTTATCAGAATATCGAACAGCGTTTGACAGCGTTGGGAGCTCGTATTACCCGTATAGAATAAAAGTTATGATAAAAAGAGAGGAAGTATTTAAAATAGGTGTAATAAACAAACCTCATGGAGTGAAGGGAGAAGTATCGTTTACGTTTACAGACGATATTTTCGACCGTGTGGATTGTGATTATCTGATTCTTTTGCTGGACGGAATTTTCGTTCCTTTCTTTATTGAGGAATACCGTTTCCGCTCGGACAATGCTGCATTGGTTAAGTTCGAGGGGATAGATACTGCAGAGAAAGCACGTATGTTTACCAATGTAGAAGTCTTTTTCCCCTCAAAATACATGGACGAAGAAGATGCCATGGGGTCGTGGAATTTCTTTGTCGGATTTACAGTAATCGACGAAATACACGGCAATTTGGGACAAATTGTTGCTGTCGATGATAGTACGATGAATGTACTGTTTGTCATCGAGAAAGATGGAGAAGAAGTGCTTTTACCTGCTCATGAAGAGTTTCTGAAAAATATAGATGCCAAAGGGAAAATTGTGTATGCACAGATTCCCGAAGGCTTATTAGAAGAATAGTATTGCAGATGAAAAAGAAAGGTCGTAAAGTATTTTGGCATAATATCAAGTTTAAGTATAAACTGACGATTTTTAATGAAAATACCTTGGAGGAGGTAGTAGCCATTCATGTCTCTAAATTAAATGGTTTGTCGGTGCTGCTTGCGACCTGTACAGTAATCTTTTTGATTGCTGCTGCGATTATTGCTTTCACTCCTTTGCGTAACTATCTTCCTGGTTATATGAACAGTGAAGTTCGTTCCCAAATTGTAGCCAATGCGTTGCGTGCCGATTCATTGGAACAGGTACTGGAACGCCAGAGCCGTTACGTAATGAATATCCAGGATATTCTGAGCGGTCAGGTAAAGACTGATACAGTGCAGTCTATTGATTCGCTGACTACTCTGAGAGCAGAGCAACTGATGGAACGTTCGAAAGAGGAAGAAGAGTTTCGTAAGAAATACGAAGAGAAGGAACGCTATAACCTGACAGAAGTGACTTATACCCGTGAAGCAGCTGGTCTTATTTTCTATCGTCCTACACGAGGCATTATGTCAAAAGACTTTAATCCATCTGAAGGTCATTTTGGAGTGGATCTGACTGCCGATCCGAGAGAAGGGGTATTGGCAGCTCTTGATGGAACTGTTATTCTTGCCACTTATACAGCCGATGCCGGTTATGTAATTCAAATCCAGCATGCACAGAATTTTATAACTGTATATAAGTACTGTGCTTCTTTGATGAAGAAAACAGGAGATAAAGTAAAAGGTGGAGAAGTCATTGCTCTGTTGGGTAACGCGAATGAAAAAAAGGAGAATCCCCAGTTGCATTTTGAGTTATGGCATAAGGGAAATCCAATCAATCCAGTGAAATACGTTGTTTTTTAATGAAAATATGAAGAAACAGATTGCTATATTAGGTTCTACCGGCTCTATCGGGACTCAGGCTTTACAGGTGATTGAGGAACATCCGGATTTGTATGAGGCCTATGCGTTGACTGCCAATAACAGGGTGGATTTGCTTATTGAGCAGGCGCGTAAGTTTCAGCCCGAAGCGGTAGTTATTGCCAATGAAGATAAATATTTGCAATTGAAGGAAGCGTTGTCCGACCTTCCTATTAAAGTATATGCCGGTGCAGATGCATTGTGTCAGATTGTTGAATCGAAACCGATTGATATTGTATTGACTGCTATGGTAGGATATTCGGGTTTACGTCCTACAATCAATGCCATTAAAGCAGGAAAGGTAATAGCCTTGGCAAATAAAGAAACAATGGTAGTGGCCGGTGAGTTGATAAATGCATTGGCCAGTCAGTATCGTACTCCTATCTTACCGGTCGATTCGGAACATTCGGCTATCTTCCAGTGTCTGGAGATGAATAATCCGGTATCGAAGATTATTCTGACTGCTTCAGGTGGTCCGTTCCGTACATTTACAATGGAACAGTTGCAGACCGTAACCAAAGAGCAGGCTCTTAAACATCCTAACTGGAGCATGGGAGCAAAGATTACCATCGACTCTGCTTCTATGATGAACAAAGGGTTTGAGGTGATGGAGGCAAAATGGCTGTTTGGAGTTACTCCGGAGCAGATTGAAGTAGTCGTGCATCCTCAGTCTGTTGTACACTCCATGGTTGAGTTTGAAGACGGAGCTATCAAGGCCCAGCTGGGAGTCCCCGATATGCGTTTGCCTATCCAATATGCATTCTCTTATCCTCGTCGTGTCAGTCTTTCCGGCGAACGTCTCGATTTCATGAAATGTAATACATTGACATTTGAAGCTCCCGATACGCATCGTTTCCGCAACCTTGCCTTGGCTTACGAAGCTTTGCATCAGGGAGGAAACATGCCTTGTATTGTCAATGCTGCCAATGAAGTTGTAGTAGCCTCTTTCCTGAAAGACCAGATCTCTTTCCTGGGTATGAGCGATGTCATTGAAAAAACCATGTCGAAGGTTGCATTCATTGAAAAGCCGACTTATGAGGATTATGTATCGACAGATGCAGAAACTCGTCGTATTGCAGCCGAAATGGTTATAAACGGATTGAAATAAATAAAGTAATAACAATAAATAAAAGAAGTAAACAGTAAATGGAAACATTTTTAATTCGTGCCCTTCAGTTGATTCTCAGTCTTTCGCTGTTGGTAATCATTCACGAAGGAGGACACTTTTTCTTTGCCCGCCTGTTTAAGATACGGGTAGAGAAGTTTTATATCTTTTTCGATCCCTGGTTTTCACTTTTCAAGTACAAGCCAAAGAACAGTGATACAGAATATGGAGTAGGATGGCTTCCTTTGGGTGGCTACTGTAAGATTTCCGGTATGATAGACGAGTCTATGGATACCGAACAGATGAAACAACCCGCCCAGCCGTGGGAGTTCCGTTCTAAGCCAGCATGGCAACGTTTGCTGGTGATGATTGGCGGAGTGTTGATGAACTTCCTTTTGGCTCTGTTCATTTATTCTATGATTTTGTATACTTGGGGAGACTCTTATGTGGCTCTGAAGGATATGACATATGGAATGAAGTTCAACGAGCACGCACAGGAAATTGGTTTCCGTGATGGGGATATTCTGAAGAGTGCCGATGGTAAAGAACTGGAGCGTTTCAACATGGACTTGTTGCGTGATATTGTAGAAGCACGTGAAGTAACCGTTTTACGCGATGGGCAGGAGAAGAAAATTTTAATGCCGGAACTGAGTTTGCTGGATATTGCAAAAGAAGATCCTCTCTTCATGGGTACACTTTATCCTAATGTAGTTGACTCTGTGCTTGCCGGAGGAAGTTTTGCAAAAGCTGGCATTCAGAAGGGAGACTCTTTGATTGCATTCAATGATGTTCCTCTGAATTCCTGGAATGATTTCATGAACGAGATGTCGGATTTACGTGTGAAAGCAGAGTTGGCTCAGCAGACTACAGCCTCTTTCTCATTGGTTTATTCTCGTGCCGGTGTAAGAGATACAGTTGCAGTACAGACAAATGAGAATTTCAAAGTCGATGCGATAGGCGGATTGGCCGATTATAAAGTAACAACTCATTCTTACAGTTTCTTCGGTTCATTCCCTGCAGGTATAGCTTTGGGGGTAAATACTTTGAAAGGATATGTCAATGATATGAAGTATGTATTCACAGCCGAAGGGGCAAAGAGTGTAGGAGGATTTGGAACCATCGGAAGTATCTT
The DNA here is from genome assembly GCF_037890285.1 of Phocaeicola sp. HCN-40430. Taxonomy (NCBI): domain Bacteria; kingdom Pseudomonadati; phylum Bacteroidota; class Bacteroidia; order Bacteroidales; family Bacteroidaceae; genus Phocaeicola; species Phocaeicola sp. HCN-40430. Next base: position 60,982 of record NZ_JBBKBS010000011.1, on the reverse strand, counting down.
CCCGAAAGTATGGGATTGGCAGCGTTTCTGGGAAATGACTGCATTCCTTTCTATCATCCTGGCGTTTATGAACATTCTGCCTATTCCGGCTCTCGACGGTGGACATGTACTGTTCTTGCTTTACGAAATCATAGCACGTCGTAAGCCAAGCGATAAATTCCTCGAACGGGCGCAGATGGTAGGTATGTTCCTGTTGTTTGCCTTGCTCATCTGGGCTAATTTCAATGATGTATTGAGATTCCTTTTCTGAATAAGATAATTTGTTCTGAAAGATAAAAGAGACAATCCTCTTGTGTATTCCCGAATTCGTCGGACAGGGAAACACAAGGGGATTGTTTTTCTTTCTTTGTATTGTTTTGCACTGCTTTTCTTGTTCTTCGGACATGATAATCTGATATTTTTATCTAAGTTTGTGCCATGATATCACATAAATAAAGTATAAGAGAATATGAAGAAGTTATTGTTGGCTACTGTATTGTGCAGTGGCTTTTGCCTGCCGAATGTATTCGGGGCAGTAGGGGAGGAACGTCTTCCTGAATATTTGCAGGCTGAGAAGTTTACCAAAGCCAAACTTGAAACCATGCTTTTCTCTACCAAAGTAGATCCTCATTGGTTTCAACAGGGAAATTGTTTCTGGTTTGAGTATAAAACCAGCGATGGTGTATTCTGGTATGTAGTAGATCCGGCTGCAGGTCGTAAAGAATTGTTGTTCGACCGTGATGAATTGGCTGCACAACTGACTGAAATCGTACAGGATCCGTTTGAAGCACGTCATATTCCTATCCGTAATCTGAAAGCCAAAGAAGATGGCCGTACCTTCACTTTCAATGTCGTATCTACCCGAGAGGTAACGAATAAGGATAAAAAGAAAGAGAAAAAGGTATTCTATTTCTCTTACGATTATCCTACCCGTAAGCTGACACATCTGAAAGATGAAGAAAAAGAACCGGAAAAGAAAGACTGGGCTTCTGTTTCTCCTGATGGTCAGACTGTGGTATATGCCAAAGACTATAACTTGTACCGCATGAGTATTGCCGACTACCGGAAGGCACAGAAAAACGAAAAAGACAGTACTATTGTAGAAATCCAGCTTACTACAGACGGTGTCAAAGACTTTGGATATGGTATTCCCTATAGTACACTGAATACCGATACGCTGTGCAATGGAAAACGTCGTGCGATATGGGGAGGTTATTGGTCGCCCGATTCCAAACACTTTGCAGTGACACTGACCGACGAACGTGCAGTAAAAGAATTGTGGGTGATTAACTCCATTGCTACTCCACGTCCTACACTGGAAACTTATAAATATCAGATGCCGGGCGAAATGGCAGCTCCCGAAGATCATCTGTATGTGTTCGATATGACAAACAATACCCGTAAGGAGGTAAAGGTTTCGGCATGGAAGAACCAGACCATTGGAATGGAATACAGACCTTTCGAACAGAAGCAGCGCGACCAGGAGTTTAAATCGCTGGTTTGGCAGGGCGATAACAACCGCTTCTACCTTGTAAGAGGCAGCCGTGATTTGCATCGTATTGATGTATGTACGTACACTATCGGACAAGATTCTATTGTACCGATTGTAAAGGAACGTATGAATACCTATCAGGAAACACGACCGATTCATGTGTTCGATGGGGGAAAAGAGTTTATCCAGTGGAGTGAGCGTGACGGATGGGCGCACTTGTATCTGTACGATGAAAAAGGGAACTTGAAGAACCGCATTACCAAAGGTCCGTGGCATGTAGAAAAGGTAGTGAAAGTAGACGAGAAGGCGCGCACAATATACTTCCTGGCCAACGGACGTGAGAAAGGGGAAAATCCATACTACGAACATCTGTATCGGGTAAATGCAGACGGTACCGGCTTGAAGCAGATTACCAAAGGCGATTATTTCCATGAAGTAGAAGTAGACGATGAGGCACGTTATATCGTCGACAATTATTCGCGTGTCAACACAGTGCCTTGTGCCGACTTGCTGGACCGTAACGGAAGAAAGGTGATGACTATTCAGGAAAGCGACTTCTCGCAACTGAAAGCAGCAGGTTATCAGTTCCCCGAACTGTTTACCGTAAAGGCTGCCGACGGAGTGACCGACTTGTATGGAGTGATGTATAAGCCGTTCAACTTCGATTCTACCAAGGTGTACCCGATTATCGATTATGTATATCCGGGACCGCAGGTAGAGGCTGTATACTATCCGTTTACTCGTATGAGTGTACGTACTGACCGCCTGGCACAGGCCGGCTTCATTGTAATTTCAGTCGGACAGCGTGGTGGACACCCCAGCCGTTCGAAATGGTATCACAATTACGGATACGGTAATATGCGCGATTATCCATTGGCAGACCACAAGGCTGCGGTAGAACAGTTGGCTGCCCGCTATAAGTTTATTGACATTAACCGTGTAGGTATTCACGGACATTCGGGAGGAGGATTCATGTCTACTGCAGCTATTTTCCAGTATCCCGATTTCTATAAAGCAGCTGTTTCGTGTGCCGGCAACCACGACAACCGTATTTACAACCGCTGGTGGAGTGAAACACATCATGGTGTAAAGGAACAAGTGAGTGAAAAAGGAGATACTACTTTTGTCTATAAGATTGCAACCAATCCGGAAATTGCAAAACAGTTGAAAGGACATCTGATGCTGGTACATGGTGATATCGACAACAACGTACACCCTGCCAACAGTATTCGTGTGGTAGATGCCTTGATTCGTGCCAACAAGCGCTTCGACATGTTGCTGCTCCCTGGCCAGCGTCATGGATTCGGCACTATGGACGAGTATTTCTACTGGCGTATGGTAGACTTCTTCTCAGAACATCTGAAAGGCCGTAAAGAAACATCGGTGGATATTCCTCGCCGATAGCCGGTTCTTATAAACACACGAAAACAGGCAATTGGAATTTATCTTCCGGTTGCCTGTTTTTGTTTGCTGATTACGACTTTGCTTCCCATTCTTTTTTCTTCCCGCTATCCCATTATCCATTTTCCTATATTCCCCGATTTCCGGACAATATGAACAAAAGCCCATGTTACTGTTAATAACAGTATTGTACAGACAATCATTTTCAGCATGGTATGTATCGGAAGTGATTCTATCAACATATAGCACGGACCTAAAAACAGATAATGCGACATCCATATACCAAATGTACAGGTAGAGATGTTTATTAAAAAACGCTTGGCCTTTTGTGACCGGACTGTCAGTTCTTTGGCAGTCAGGAAGATAGGAAGTGTCATTAGCAGTACATTAGGGGTACAGTATGTAAAAAACAGCTCAACCAGTTCGACGGGTTGTCCGGGAGTTGCGGTTATCGATTTGAAACCAAAGAAAGTGATGCAATATCCTAAGGTAAACGAAGGAATCCCTGTAAATGCTAATTTCTTCCAGCTTAAATCGGCCGGATGGTTTATGATATAGTATCCTAAAAGCAGGTAACCATTGAAACCGGCAAAATAATAAAGCAGTCCAAATTCATTCCACGAGCAGGTTCCCCATAGGTCTTTGGTGAGATATTCCCTTATATATGGAATAAATAGAGAAACAAACCAGACTATCAGAAAAAATCTTTGCTCTTTTACAGATGCCTGTTTCACCCATGCGGAGAAAATAGGCATATACAGGTATAGGCCTATCAGAAGATATACATACCACATCTGGATAGCAAAAGGAGAGAAGTTGAAAGGAATCATCAAAATGTGGTATAGGGCTCTCATGAACGATTGATCCGGCTCTGCCCAAGCGAAGAAGTCGTTTATGACAGTAGGAGAGAGTCCAAGCAGCCCTGTAAACCATGGGAAAAGATTGTAAAGGACTGACCAGATTAAAAAGGGTATCACCACTCGGATGAGTCGTTTGCTGTAAAAGGTAATGCTGTTTTGCTTCACAGGCAGGAGCAGAGCACCGGTGACCATTACAAACAGAGGAATTGCCGGACGCATGAATGAACCGTAGAAACTTCCCCAAAGGTTGTACCAAGGCTCCGAACGTTCGGCAGGAGTTACATTGTCGGTACAGTGGACTGCTATCATCATAAAGATGGCAATAAATTTTACGAGATCAAGCCAGATGATGCGCTTCTCGTCTTTTGTAGTCAATTGTTCCTTCATCTTTTTTTAGATGCAAAAATAACAGCAAGGGGAGATATACATTTTGACATAAGTCAAAATTCGAAAGAACTTTATTTCTCCGCTCTGATTCTGCTTAAGGTGGATAATGATATACCGAGAAAAGAAGCAATGTATCCCAATTTAACTCTTGAACAGATGTCGGGAAAGGTTTGGAGAAGTGCAGCATATTTTTCTTTTGCCGTCATGGTAAGATTGTCTATCCGAATGCACTGTATGGTAAGCAGGCATTCCTGATGGATTACTCTTCCCCAATTGGCAATTTCAATGTTCGTCTGATACAGTTTGTTCAAGACTTGTATGGGAATGGAATAGGCGAGAGTGGGTTCTATGGTTTCTACATATTCGAATCCTGCTTTATTATGATAGAGACAAAGCAGGCCGAAAGTAATGTCTCCTTCTTTAGAGAACCATGTAGTATGTTCCTGTCCGTCTATCAGACAATAGGAGCGGGTTAATCCTTTTTCTATGAAATATACATTGCGGTCGATGATTCCCCCTTGTATAATCAGATGTTTTGCAGGGAAATGTTGAGGCTTGAAGTGTCTGCAAAGCAGGTCTATGGATTCGTCGCTTACAGGGTAATAGCGTTTGATGCTCTTCTTGATGTTGTTTATTTCCATTATGCAGGATGGGTTGAAAGATAAGAAAGGTGTATTTTTCAGTGAATCGGTTTTAGTCTGTTTGTCTTTTACAAAGGTAGTGAATTCAATGATGAATCCGTTTGGTAAATCGGGAAAATATCCATTTGATAAATTGACAAAATGTCAAATCAAGGCTGGGAAAATCTGTGTTTTTAGGAGCAAAGGAAAATGTCTTTGGAAATATCGCCAAATTTGAAGGTTGGCATGTCTTGAAATGTTACGTATGAAACTGTTTTTCTGTCGTTTTGTATGCTGAATGGTTGTAGTGGTGCGAATAATGCTTTCGTTTCTATAGTATTTATTGTTTTATGATAGAATGTGATTTTTAATGTTTACCTCCCGGAAAATTGTTGAAATAGTTAATAAATGTATTTATAATTTAAAATAGGTATATCAAACAGGGCGAAAACTTATTATTAGTAGCGTCGTCTTGCGTGAATAGTCGCGTTTGCATACGGTAATAGTCGCGTAAGCTATCGATACTTGTATCGTATAGGGAAAATTCTTGTCACAGATATTGCCGGAATTTGTCCTGTTTTTATGCTATAAAGCATGTATAGAGCGGTTTTTCGGCTTGTTTTCCTACCTTATATTTTCCTTGAGCAGCATTTTTGTTGTAAATGTGTGTTATTGAAAAGAGGATATTTCTATCTAAATGTATTATTAATGTCTTAAATGATAGCAAAAAGAAAAATCCGGAAAAGATAGTAAGAACCTTTTCCGGATTTTCTGAGAAAATAAATTTTATTGTCTGAAAGCAGCTTTTATTTCTTCATCGAAAGAGAATGTTTCACTCAGTTTCCCTTTACGCATTGCTTTTGCCTTTACTACCGTGGTACTGTCTGTTAAAGTAAACGGAGAGGTATACAGGGTAGCAGTGCTGTCAGGCTCAGTTCCATCGGTTGTATAATATACCGGCACTTTGTCGAAGGTGGCTAATGAAACGGTCGGTTTTCCGTTTTCCTGAGCCGATGAAGCCTCCAGTGTTACGTCGTAAATATCCGTTTTGTAATGGTATCCTTTTGCGGTATACAGTTCCAGCATATGCGGCAGGCGGGACAGGAAGAAGTCGAAATTCTTCTTGTCCGGATTACTCCATTGCAGTTCGCTCAGTGCGGCAATGCGCGGCATCATCTGCCATTCCATTTTGGTGCTGTCTTTGGTCCATTCGGTCCAGATACAGGCCTGTACCCCGATAATACGTTCCTTTTCTTCCGTATTCAGTTCCTCGAACAACGGATTGAAGTTGTATACTCTTCCGATACTTTCCACACCTTTCAGCTGGTTGTATCCCGGATTGCTGAAATAGAGGTGACTGATGGGGCAGACAATTGTCTGGTGACCTTCGCGGGCAGAGCGGATACCGGCTTTGACTCCTGTCCATGCCATGACAGTTGTGCTTGCCGTAGGGTGTCCTTCCAGTACTTCGTCCCATGCCAGTACCTTACGTCCGCGTGCGGTGATCTCTTTCTCAACTTCCGCCATGAAGTAAGACTGGAGCTGGTTTTCCTTGGTACGTTCGGGACTGTCTTTTAATCCTAACTCTTTGATTTTTGCCTGGCACTTCGGGCATTTCTTCCATTCTTTCTTGGGGCATTCATCTCCTCCTATGTGGATATAAGGACCGGGGAAAATATCCATTATTTCGTTTATTACATCTTTGGCAAACTGTAAGGTCTTTTCATTTCCTCCGCATAGTACTTTGTCGAATACTCCAAAGCGGGTGGCAACTTCGTATGGTCCTCCTGTACATCCCAGTTCAGGGTAAGAAGCAAGGGCGGCGAGCATATGGCCGGGCATATCAATTTCGGGTATGACGGTAATAAACCGTTCGGCTGCGTAAGCTACTATTTCGCGTGCCTGTTCTTGTGTATAAAATCCTTTTACCGGAGTACCGTCGTATTGGTCGGAGTTGCGTGCTACGATGGTTTCCTTGCGAACAGAACCTACTTCAGTAAGTTTGGGATACTTCTTTATTTCAATACGCCATCCCTGATCTTCGGTCAGATGCCAGTGAAAATAATTGATATTATGCAATGCCAGCATGTCGATGATTTCTTTCAGGTAGTCGACAGAGAAAAAATGTCTGCCTACATCTACCATAAATCCTCGGTAAGGCAGGTTGGGATAATCTTTTATCATACCGGCTGGCAGAGAGGCTAAGGTTTTTCCCTGAGTAACAGGAAGGGCTTTGTGGATAGTCTGGATGCCGTAAAAAACACCGGCTTCGGTTGCTCCTTTTACCTGTATCTGGCTGGAGTTGATAAGAAGTTCGTACCCGTCCTGGTGAGGAATTGTACTGTCTACGGACAAAATAATGCAATTCTTTCCGCTCTGTGTGGTAAGACCGACTTCTGTTCCGGTTATTTCTTTGATGTAAGAGGCCAGGAAGTGTGCTGTACGTTGCAGTTTTTCATTATCGGCCGGATAACAGATTTTGGTGGAAGAGTCGATGACGAAAGGAGAATCCTGAGTATATTCCGTTACTTCTTGTGGGAGAGGAATGACATTCAGATTTCCGGTACTGATGTCTTTTTGTGAGCAAGACATGAGGCTGCACAGTAAGGCTGTGCCGAGTGCCCATTGGGCAATGAAATGTTTTTGCATAACAGATGGTTGTTGGAGTAAAATTAAAACATAATGCAAAGTACGTATTTTTATTGTTGCGGGCAGTACAGATGCAGTTATTTTAATTGATTATTTTGCAAGGGAAAGAAAATGAGGGATGAGACACAGTGTAAATAAAAAAATCCGGCTATACCTTACGGGGTAGCCGGATTTTTGTAGGAAGAATCTTTCTTAAAAGATTACTTATTTGTTAAGGTTGTTTAAGATGTCCATTGTATCTGTAGCAATCATCAACTCTTCGTCTGTAGGGATAACTACAACTTTTACCTTAGAGTCGTCTGTAGAAATGATTGCCTCTTTGCTGCGTACTTTGTTGCGTTCCGGATCCAGTTTTACACCCAGGAAGCCTAATGTTTCGCAAGCTCCCCAGCGGGCAGTAGCCTGGTTTTCACCCACACCACCAGTGAACAGAATTACATCTACACCACCCATTGCTGCTGCATAGGCACCGATGTATTTTGTGATGCGGTAGAAGTAGATAGCTTCTGTACGTTTTGCCAGTTCTTCACCTCTTGCTGAAGCATCTTCCAGTTCGCGCATGTCGCTTGAACGGCGGAAAATACCCAATACACCACTTTTCTTGTTCAGGATGTCAGACATCTGGTCTGGAGTCAAGCCTTCTTTTTTCATCAGGTACAAGATGGCACCACCGTCGATGTCACCACAACGGGTACCCATCATCAGGCCTTCCAGTGGAGTAAGTCCCATGGTAGTATCAATACATTTACCGTCTTTTACGGCTGCGATAGAACCACCGTTACCGATGTGGCAAGTGATGATTTTAGAACCTTCTACCGGAATATTCAGGAATTCGCACACACGTTTTGCAACGTAACGGTGTGAAGTTCCGTGGAAACCGTAACGGCGGATACCGTACTTTTCGTAATATTCGTAAGGAATCGGGTACATGTAAGCATGTTCCGGCATAGTCTGATGGAATGCAGTATCGAATACGGCAATCTGAGGAATGTTAGGCAACAGCTCTTTTACAGCATAAATACCTTTCAAGTTGGCTGGGTTGTGAAGCGGACCCAGGTCACAGCATTCTTCAACAGCTGCGATTACAGCGTCATCAATCAGTACGGAACCACTGAATTTTGTTCCTCCGTGCAGTACGCGATGACCTACAGCATCAATTTCTTCCAATGATTTTACAGCTCCGAATTCCGGGTGAGTCAGTGTTTCGAAAATAAACTGTACACCGGCTGTATGTTCCTTGATGTCTCTTTCGAGAATTTTCTTCTCTCCGTTAGGCAATGTAATTTTCAGGAATGAGCCTGGAAGATTGATTTTTTCAAGTCCTCCTTGAGCGAGAACTTCCTTGTTGGTCATTTCAAACAGTTTGTACTTGATTGAAGAACTACCACAGTTGAGTACTAATACTTTCATATATGTTTTTTACGGGTTTTTAAAATTGATAAGTTACTGAGCTTTGGCAGCAATAGCCTGGTTTGCTGTAATGGCAATCATTTTGTAAACATCGTCGATAGAGCAACCGCGAGACAAATCGTTTACCGGACGTGCAATACCCTGCAAGATAGGACCGATAGCAGTTGCATGTCCCAGACGTTCTACCAGTTTATAAGAGATGTTACCTACTTCCAGACAAGGAACAACCAATACGTTTGCCTTACCTGCAATAGCAGAACCCGGTGCTTTGCTTTCGCCTACTTTTGGTACAAGAGCAGCATCAGCCTGCAGTTCACCGTCGATCTTCAATTCCGGATCTAATTCTTTAGCCAATTTCAATGCTTCCACTACTTTGTCTACTACTTCGTGTTTTGCAGAGCCTTTTGTAGAGAAGCTCAACATTGCAACGCGCGGATCAATTCCTGCTACAGCCTGTGCTGTACGTGCTGTACAAACGGCAATCTGTGCCAACTGGCTTGCATCTGGAACTGGAGTTACGGCTACGTCACCCATTACCAATACACCGTTGTCACCACATTCAGGAGCGTGAGTCAGCATCAGCATTGCACCCGATACGCAAGTGATACCCGGAGCAGTCTTGATAATCTGCAATGCCGGACGTAATACGTCGCCTGTAGTGTTGCGTGCACCGGCCAACTGTCCGTCTGCATCGCCTGCTTTGATAATCAAACAGCCAAGGAACAATGGATTCAGCACCAGTTTGCGTGCTTCTTCGATAGTCATTCCTTTTTTCTTGCGAAGCTCGCACAACAGTTGTGCATATTCTTCTTGTTTCGGATGATTTTCCGGATCGATAATGGTAGCCTTATGAATGTTACCCAAGCCCCATTCTTTGGCCAAGTTCATAATTTCATCAGGATTACCCAAGAGAATCAAGTCGGCTACACCATCTGTCAGAATCTGATTAGCAGCCTTTAAAGTACGTTCTTCAGTTCCTTCCGGAAGCACAATGCGCTGTTTGTTTGCTTTAGCGCGTTCTACGATTTGACTAATTAAGTCCATAAATATTTATTTTAAATAGATTATTGCTTATTGAATAAATCGTTATGAAGTTTTGTTTCACTTTGCAAAGGTAGGTATTTTTGCAATATGTAGTTTGCAAAATCTGAAATATTTGAGATTAAAGTATGCTAAATCTCTTTCTTTAAAAACTTGGAAAGGAAAAATGGGGGCATTTATGAATAGGTTGTAGATGAAAGTATAACTTTGCATCAGTTTTCAATAAAGTTTTTAAGGTATGATACGTCAATGTTTTATTCTTTTCGGATGTCTGGCATTGGGCGAATTGATTGTTTATCTGACAGGAGTGAAGTTGCCGTCCAGTATTATCGGCATGCTGCTGTTGACTCTTTTCCTCAAACTGGGTTGGGTAAAACTGCACTGGGTGCAGGGATTGTCTGATTTTCTGGTCGCTAATCTTGGATTTTTCTTCGTTCCTTCCGGTGTGGCGCTGATGTTGTATTTCGATATTATTGCAGCACAGTTCTGGCCCATCGTCATTGCGACTTTTGTCAGTACCGTATTGGTGTTAGTAGTTACAGGTTGGGTTCATCAGTTAGTGCGTAAGTATGGATTTTTTAGAAAATGAGTTTTTTCTGCTGGCTATCACATTTGGAGCCTTCTTCTTTTCCAAATTGTTGCAGAAAAAAACAGGATGGGTGTTGTTGAATCCTATTCTGATAGCGATAGCTTTGTTGATTTGTTTTTTGAAGGTAAGCAATATATCGTATGAAAAATATCATGAAGCCGGCGGTCTGATTGAGTTTTGGCTGAAGCCTGCTGTGGTGGCATTGGGAGTTCCTTTGTATTTACAATTGCGTATGATTAAAAAACAATTGCTCCCGATTATTGTTTCTCAATTAGCAGGATGTGTGGTGGGACTGGTTAGTGTAACCATCATTGCTAAGGTGATGGGAGCTTCGCCCGAGGTTATCATGTCACTGGCACCAAAATCGGTTACTACCCCGATTGCCATGGAGGTATCGAATGCAGTAGGAGGAATTCCTTCTTTGACTGCTGCGGTGGTGATTGTAGTAGGACTGTTTGGAGCTATTTGCGGATTTAAGGTATTACAGGTAGGCCGGGTAGGAAGTCCTATTGCACAAGGTTTGTCGATGGGAACCGCTTCGCATGCAGTGGGTACATCGCGTGCCATGGAAGTCAGCGGAAAGTATGGAGCCTATGCCAGTCTGGGACTGACCTTGAACGGGATTCTTACAGCTTTGCTTACTCCTACTATCCTGCATTTGTTAGGTTTATATTAAAACAGATTTTATGATTGCGTTCAGACCGATAGAAGTCGAAGACAGAGAAAGAGTACAACGTTATACACTGAAAAGCAAGCGCCGGAACTGTGATCTTTCGTTTGCCAATTTATATAGCTGGCGTTTTCTGTATCGTACACAGATAGCCGAAATGAATGGCTTTCTGCTGTTCCGTTTTTATATGGAAGACGAGCGGGCTTACATGATGCCGGTGGGTGAAGGAGATGTTCGTCCGGTTATTGAGGCTTTGATGGAAGATGCACAGACCGATGGTAAACGGTTCCTGCTGGCAGGAGTATGTGCTGATATGCGCTCGGAATTGGAAGATGCTTTTCCGGGAAAGTTTGTCTTTACTGCCGATCGGGATTATTTTGATTATATTTATCTGCGTTCGGACCTTGCTACATTGCGAGGGAAAAAATATCAGCCTAAACGTAATCATATCAACCGATTCAAAAGTGCTTATCCGGATTATGAATATAAACCGTTGACTCCTGAGTTGGTTGCAGAGTGTCTGCGACTGGAAAATCAATGGTGCAAGGCAAACGACTGTGCAGAGAATGAAGCGCTGCAAGCAGAGAGGAAGTCGATGACGGCTGCTTTGGCTGCTATGGAAGAATTGCAGTTGACCGGTGGTGTACTACATGTGAACGGGAATATTGTGGCATTTACCTTCGGAGCTCCAATTAATGATGAAACCTTCGATGTATGTGTAGAAAAAGCCAATACTGATATTGAAGGTTCGTATACCATGATTAATAATGAGTTTGTGAGCAGGCTGCCGGAACAGTATATTTATATTAACCGTGAAGAGGATTTGGGATTGGAAGGGCTTCGGAAAGCTAAACTGTCTTATCAGCCCGATACGCTTCTTGAAAAGTATATAGCCGAATTAAAATGAGCATCAAGGAACAAGTCAAGGCACTTTGGAAACTCTGCTTCGAGGATACGGAAGAGTTTGTGGATCTTTATTTCCGTATGCGTTATACAGACCGTATCAATCATGTGATAGAAGAGGGGGGGAAGGTAATAGCTGCCTTGCAGACAATACCTTATCCGATGACGTATGGTGGAGAATTGTTTCCGGTTTCTTATATCTCGGGAGCCTGTACACACCCCGATTATCGCAATCAGGGAAGTATGCGAAAGTTGTTGCAGCAGGTACATCGTCGTATGTTCGATGAAGGGATTTGCTTCAGTACTTTGATTCCTGCAGAAGAATGGCTGAAAGTTTATTATGCTCGTTCCGGATATGCAGTTTGCTTCCGTTACGGAGTGGAAGAAAAAGTTATTAACAGGTCTATGCAACCTGTTGATAACGGAAAATCCTTGTGGAATGCCTGTGAGGCAGATCCTGCATCTTCTTATTTTTCAGAAGTTTATAGATTTTTTAATGAACGAATGCATTCGCGTTCGTGCTGTATACAGCATACATTAGATGATTTCAAAGTAGTATTAGCCGACTTACACCTTTCCGGAGGAGGCTGTTGGGCGGTTCGTGATGCCGACAGGTGGGTAGGGATTGTTTGCTGTGTACCCCATTCTCACAGTCTTGAAGTAAAAGAAATACTGTTGGATTCCGGTGTTTCTCCCGATGAGGTACTTGCTTTATTGGCTATGCAATACGGTAAAGAGACAATCGAAATTGTGAAACCCTCCTCGTTTTCTTCACTGGATTTGGGAATGGCGCGAGTGATTCATGTTGAAACTTGTCTTAGGCGATATGCACAAATACATCCTGATGAAGTACATTGTATATATGTAGAGAACGATGAGGCTATTCCGGAGAACAAAGGGTATTATTTGCTTGAAGGAGGAACATGCCGACGCTTGTCAGAGATTCCTCAAATCTGTACAGTCTATACCATTGCGGAATTGACAAGTTTTCTTCTGAAGAATGAGTCTCCCTATATGAGTCTGATGCTGAATTAAGAAGCAGATGTTTCGTCGGTATTAGTAAGCATGCGTTCCAGTTCTTCTGCATTCAGTTTCAGATAAAATTCTCCTTTGTAGGCGATTGAGATACCTCCGGTTTCTTCGGACACAATAATAGCCATGGCATCTGTCTCCTGAGAGACACCTAATGCTGCCCGGTGGCGCAATCCCAGTTCTTTCGGAATATTCAGATTGTGCGATACGGGAAGAATGCATCCGGCTGCTTTAATCCGCTTGTTGCTGATAACCATCGCTCCATCATGCAACGGACTGTTTTTGAAAAAGATATTTTCTATCAGGCGTTGGTTGATATTGGCATCGATGAGGTCTCCTGTCCGTACAATGTCGTCCAGTGGAAATTCCTTTTCTATCACAATCAGAGCACCTACTTTTCCTTTGCTCATATTCAGACATGCCATTACAATCGGCATGATATCTTCTTTTTGTGTGTTTTCCTTGCGGTTGCCTTTCAGAAACCGGAGAAAGCTGCTGGTGCGGTGACGTGAACCTAATGTCAGAAGGAAGTGACGCAACTCGTCTTGAAACAGGACAATCAGTGCAATGACTCCTACGCTGACCAACTTATCGAAAATAGACCCTAACAGACGCATCTGCAAGACTTGCGATACGATGACCCAAATGACGATGAATACCAGAATCCCGATAAAGACATTGATGGAACCGGAAGATTTCATCAGTTTGTAAGTCTTATACAGCAGGAAAGCCACCAGTAAGATGTCGATGATATCTTTTACACTTATTATATTAATATCGAAAGGCATAAGATGAATCGTGTTTTTATAAACTTGCAGATGATTGTTCTCTCATGGCAGTGGTAAGCCGTACTGCCTCTACCGCTTCTTTCACATCGTGTACACGCAATATGTTGGCTCCCTTCATCAGGGCAATGGTATGCAGTACTGTCGTGCCGTTCAGTGCCTCTTCGGGAGTAATGCCCAACAGCTTATATATCATCGATTTGCGGGATACTCCAACAAGCAGAGGCAGCTCGAATATCGCAAACTCTTCCATCTGGTTCAAGAGTTCGTAATTATGTTCGATGGTTTTACCAAATCCGAATCCCGGATCGAGGATAATATCTTTCACTCCCATATCGCGCAGACGCTGTACCTTTTCAGAAAAATAGTACAACACTTCACGCAATACATCTTCGTAATGCGGATGCTGCTGCATGTTTTGGGGAGTTCCCTGCATGTGCATCATAATATAAGGCACTCCCAGACGTGCAATGGTAGAAAACATTTCACTGTCCATATTTCCTGCAGCAATGTCGTTTACGATGGCTACTCCATATTCTTCTACACACATGCGTGCTACATCGGCACGGAATGTGTCGACCGACAGAACAGCATCGGGATGCTCCCGTCCGATAATCTCCAGTCCGTTCCGAAGCCGCTTCATTTCTTCTTCTGCACTGATGTGTTCGGCATTGGGGCGCGAAGAGTATGCACCTATATCGATAATGCTGCCTCCTTCTGCAAGAATCTGCTGTGCACGTGCGGCTATTTCTTCTTCGGTCTGCTTCCGGCTGCCGGCATAGAATGAATCGGGAGTTACATTTAAAATTCCCATCACTTGCGGGCACGATAAGTCCATCAGCCTGCCGTTTACGTTAATATATCGGGCAATACGGTGTTTCATGTTACAATGTGTCATTAACAGTGATGCAAATGTACACACAATTATTTATTTATTACTGTTCCACGAACGATTTTTCAACTATCTTTGTCCCGAAAATAACGCTTAAAAAAAGTGATATGGAACTGTCAGAATTATATACACGCTTTCAGGCTTGTAATGGAGTAACTACCGATACACGCCGTTGCACCGAAGGCTCTTTATTCGTAGCATTGAAAGGTGCTACCTTCAACGGTAATGCGTTTGCTGCCCAGGCGTTGCGTCAGGGATGCCGTTATGCCTTGGTAGATGAGGCTGAATATGCCACAGAGCCGAATATTATTTTGGTAGACGACTGTCTGCATACTTTACAGCAGTTGGCCAACTATCATCGCCGCCGTTTGGGAACACGTATTATAGGTATTACAGGAACTAACGGAAAAACTACAACAAAAGAACTGATTGCTGCAGTCTTGAAGCAGAAGTTTACCGTGCATTATACACAAGGCAATCTGAACAATCATATCGGTGTGCCTCTTACCCTGTTGCAGTTGACAGAGAAAGATGATATTGCAGTGGTTGAAATGGGAGCCAATCATCCCGGAGAAATCCGTACCCTCGTACATATTGCAGAACCTGACTATGGAATTATTACCAATGTAGGAAAAGCTCATCTGGAAGGATTCGGCTCTTTCGAAGGGGTAATACGTACTAAAGGTGAACTCTATGATTTCCTGCGTGAAAAGGGTGGAGCTACTGTGTTTGTGCAACATGAAAATCCTTATCTGAACAAACTGACAGAAGGATTGCAGTGTGTGTATTACGGACAAGAGCCGGGGCTGTATGTAAGTGGAGAAGTAAGCGGTTGCTCTCCTTTCCTTGCTTTCCGTTGCACAACCGATGGCCAAACACACGAAGTACAAACTCATCTGATTGGTACTTATAATCTGGACAATGCCTTGGCAGCCATTGCCATTGGGCGCTATTTCGGAGTAGACGCTGAATCGGCATGTCGGGCTATCGAAGAGTATGTTCCACAGAACAATCGTTCCCAGCTGGTAGAAACCTCTGCCAACAAACTCATTGTAGATGCTTACAATGCCAATCCTACCAGTATGATGGCCGCTTTGGAGAATTTCCGACGTATGGAAGTACCACACAAGATGGTTGTGCTGGGCGATATGAAAGAATTGGGAGAAGGCAGTCACGAAGAGCATCAGAAAATAGCAGACTATCTGATGCAGTGCGGTATAGAACGTATTATATTGGTAGGAAATGAATTTGCCAATACCCGTCACGAAGGTTGCTGTTATGCGTCGGTCGATGAAGTGATAGCCGCATTCAGCCAGAACAAGCCCGAAGGATATTATATTTTGATAAAAGGGTCGAACAGCATGAAACTCAGCCGTCTTCCGGAATACCTTTAAAAGAAGAACCGGCAGATAATAAAAAGCAAAGGAGATACAAACAGCTTATGCAAGGAAACGATGCAGCAGTTTGTATCTCCTTTTTTATGTCGTAGCACTATACTATTTAAGTGCGTTTCTCATCGATGCCAATTGTTCTTCTTTTATTCCTTCGTCTTTTACCTTTCTCAGCAAATCCGATGCAAAGATAAAGTTGTTCAGGCGTTCGTTTGTAGCAGAGAAAACCTCGTGCTTTGTGCCTTCCCACTCTTTTTTCCCCTGATAGATATACAGAATACTGTCGCCGATTCCCAATACCGAGTTCATGTCGTGTGTATTGATTACCGTAGTCATGTTATATTCTGTAGTAATATCATGTATCAGTTCGTCGATAACCAGCGAAGTCTTCGGGTCGAGTCCGGAGTTAGGCTCGTCGCAGAACAGATATTGCGGTTGCAGCACAATGGCACGTGCAATTGCCACACGTTTCTGCATACCTCCACTGATTTCGCCAGGGTATTTATTCTGTGCGTCCAGCAGATTGACACGGTCCAGACAGAACTGTGCCCGCTTTATACGGTCGCGGTAGGTGTCATTCGAAAACATATCCAGCGGAAACATCACATTTTCCAGTACCGTAAGCGAGTCGAACAACGCGGCACTCTGGAAAATCATTCCCATTTCCCTTCTCAATGTTTTCTTTTCCTTCTTTCCCATATCGAGCAAGTTGCGTCCATCGTACAGTACCTTGCCCTGCTCGGGAGTAAGCAGTCCCACGATACATTTCATCAGTACCGTCTTTCCGGAACCACTTTGTCCGATAATCAGATTGGTCTTTCCGTTTTCGAAAGTATAATTGATGTCGTTCAGTACGGTACGTTCTCCGAACGACTTGT
The DNA here is from genome assembly GCF_037890285.1 of Phocaeicola sp. HCN-40430. NCBI lineage: Bacteria > Pseudomonadati > Bacteroidota > Bacteroidia > Bacteroidales > Bacteroidaceae > Phocaeicola > Phocaeicola sp. HCN-40430. Next base: position 44,003 of record NZ_JBBKBS010000011.1, on the reverse strand, counting down.
AAACTGATTCGAGTTGTATCATTCTTTTAACTGAGTAATTGAGTAAGTATTAAGTCGGAAAATAAAATCAGTACACTGCTCGATACCACCGAGTCTGTACTTGCCTTTCCTACGGCAATGGAGCCTCCCTCTACTGTATAGCCGAAGTAAGCCGATACGCTGGCAATGATAAACGCAAAGAACAGCGATTTGATAAAGCTGCACCATACATACCACTCCACGAAACTATATTGGAAACCGAATTCCAAATCGGTTGCATTCGTAATCCCTGCAATCCATGCAGTACAGAACGCTCCTATTACTCCGGCAAAAATGCTGAAAATTACCAGTATCGGAATCATAGTCATCAGACCCAGAATCTTGGGCAGGATAAGATACGAAGCCGAGTTGATACCCATGATGTCGAGTGCGTCAATCTGCTGGGTAACCCGCATGGTACCTATTTCTGAAGCTATGTTCGAGCCGACTTTTCCTGCCAGAATCAAACACATGATAGACGATGAAAATTCCAGCAGCAGGATTTCGCGGGTAGTATATCCTACTACGAAGCGAGGCATCCACGGGCTCTCGATGTTCAGCTTGATTTGAATACAGATTACGGCACCGATAAAGAAAGAAATCAGCAACACAATGCCGATGGAGTTGATTCCCAGCTGTGCCATCTCGTTGACATATTGTTTGAAATAGACCCGAAACCGTTCCGGGCGGGCGAAAACTCTGCCCATTAACATTAGATACTTTCCTAATGTAGTGATTGGTTTAACCATATTGTTACAGAATATTTTACTGCAAAAGTACGTTTTTTAGCAATATTATCCTAAAAGGCCGGATGAATTTCGGACGAATGACCACATAACCCAAGATTTTTACTACTTTTGCCGTAAATACAGAATGTTTATTTCTACAAGCAAACTTATGGCAGAACAAGCAAACGAAGTATTTCAGCTTCCTTCGGACGGACGAATGGTGCTCCGTACAGAAAATTTGGTGAAGAAGTACGGTAAGCGTACGGTGGTAAACCACGTTTCCATCAATGTGAAACAGGGAGAGATTGTAGGGCTGTTGGGACCGAACGGTGCCGGAAAGACTACTTCCTTTTATATGACCACTGGTCTGATTGTGCCGAATGAGGGACATATTTATCTCAACGACTTGGATATTACATCTTATCCGGTATACAAGCGTGCGCAGAGTGGCATCGGCTATCTGGCGCAAGAGGCGTCTGTGTTCCGTAAGATGAGTGTGGAGGATAATATTGCTTCTGTACTCGAACTGACCAATACCTCGAAAGAGTATCAGAAAGAAAAGTTGGAGAGTCTGATTGCCGAGTTCCGCTTGCAGAAGGTGCGCAAGAACCTGGGCGACCAGTTGTCCGGAGGTGAACGTCGTCGTACGGAGATTGCCCGCTGTCTGGCCATCGACCCGAAGTTCATTATGCTCGACGAACCTTTTGCCGGTGTCGACCCGATTGCCGTAGAAGACATTCAGCACATTGTCTGGAAGTTGAAAGATAAGAACATCGGTATTCTGATTACCGACCACAACGTGCAGGAAACCTTGAGTATTACCGACCGTGCCTATCTGCTGTTCGAAGGAAAGATTCTGTTCCAAGGTACCCCCGAAGAACTTGCCGAAAACCAGATTGTGCGTGAAAAGTATTTGAGTAACAGTTTCGTCTTGCGTAGAAAAGATTTTGAGGCAAGAGAAATCAGAGAATAACAGCAGAAAGAGATAAAGAGCCCTGTGTTTGTTTGGATGAAGTAGACAAATATAAAAATATGCAGGTCTCTTTGTCTCTTTTTATCGCCGAAGGGGATATCAGGCTATATCGTATTGTGTATTTGCCTTTGGAATGTCTGAATTTATAGGGCTTGATACCGGCTGTAAAGTCTTTCGCTATTTGTCTTATTCTTTATCCGGCGTCGTCGGCTCTATATCCGACGTCGTTGTATCTGTATTCAGCGTCGTTGTTTTCATAAACACCGTCGTCGATTATGGAAGTCAAAAGATTGCGGAACTGCATCTTTTCAGCATGACATAAGCCTGATATTTTAATATCGGTTTATACTTATAAAAACGAATTTTTGGGAAGATATCAAAGAAAAAAAGATGCATAGTCTGTTGTCTTTCTTCAGAAAATGGAAAAACAATTCCGATAACAATCCTTGAAACAGATAGTAATAAGGCAAACTTTGAATAAATGTTTTTTTTAATCAGACATTTTGGTTATTGAAAGATTAAACATTATTTTTGCAGCCTGTTTCTATAGAGAGAAATATAGTAATAATTAAATAAATAAGTCAGGAAATGAATATTTCATTGCAAAACGTAGACAAAGTAAGTGCTGTACTTACTGTTCAGATTGAAAAAGCTGATTATCAGGAAAAAGTAGAAAAAGCACTGAAAACTCTCCGTCAGAGAGTAAATATGCCGGGATTCCGTAAAGGTATGGTTCCTATGAGCTTGGTGAAAAAACAGTTCGGAACTTCTGTATTGGTAGAGGAAGTAGATAAACTGATGCAGGAAAAAGTAAACGAATACATCCGTGAAAACAAAGTGAACATGCTGGGTACTCCGCTGCCGAAAGAAAACGCAGTAGATTTTACTACAGAAGAAAACTTTGAATTCTCTTTCGATATTGCATTGGCTCCTGAATTCAATGTAGAACTTTCTGCAAACGATACAGTAGACTACTTTGATATCACTGTAGCTGACGAAATGGTAGAACAGCAGGTGAAGATGTACGCTCAGCGTAACGCAAAATACGACAAGGTAGACGAATATCAGGATGGTGACATGCTGAAAGGTCTGTTGGCTGAATTGGATGAAAACGGCAACACAAAAGAAGGTGGCGTACAGGTAGAAGGCGCTGTGATGATGCCGAAATACATGAAGAACGACGACCAGAAGGCTATCTTCAACGGTGTGAAGACTAACACTGTATTGGTATTCAACCCTGCTACTGCATTCGATAACAACGAAGCAGAATTGGCTTCTTTGTTGAAAGTTCAGAAAGAAGACGTTGAAAACCACAAGGGTAACTTCAGCTTCCAGGTAGAAGAAATCACTCGTATGATTCCGGGTGACTTGAACCAGGAACTGTTCGACTCTGTATTGGGCGAAGGAAAGGCTCACAGCGAAGAAGAATTCCGTGCACAGGTGAAGGAAGCTATCGCAAAACAGTTTGAAGCTGACAGTGACTATAAGTTCCTGATCGATGTTCGTACTTATTTGACTAACAAAGTTGGTAAGTTGGAATTCGCTGACGAACTGATGAAGCGTATCATGTTGGAAAACAACAAAGAAAAAGGCGAAGAATTCGTAGCAGAACACTACGAAAAGAGCCTGGAAGAACTGACATGGCACTTGATTAAAGAAAAATTGGTTGCAGCAAACGAAATCAAAGTTGAACAGGCTGACATCAACGAAATGGCAAAAGAAGCTACTCGTGCTCAGTTTGCTCAGTATGGTATGATCAACGTACCTGATGAATTGCTGGACAACTACGCAAAAGAAATGTTGAAGAAACGCGAAAGCGTAGAAGCTTTGGTAAACCGTACTATTGAAGCAAAACTGGCTGAGGCTTTGAAAGCTCAGGTTACTTTGAACCGTAAAGAGGTTTCTGCTGAAGAATTCAACAAAATGTTCCAGGACTAAGAATGGGTTGATGAGTATCTTGGGTTCTTAGGTGATTGAATTTGGCAAACACGTAAGAGTGCCAGACTTGAATACTTGGAAGCTCAAGAACTTAAAAACTAAAACAAAACATACGCAGAGACACGGAGGCCCAGAGTTATTCTTCGAAGAAAAACGAACTCTGTGTCTTTGTGTCTCTGTCTTTTTTTAATTAATCACACATGAAAACTATGGACGATTTCAGAAAGTATGCGACCAAGCATTTGGGTATGAGCAGCATGGTACTTGATGACGTGATCAAGTCGCAGGCTGGTTATCTGAATCCCTATATTCTTGAAGAACGCCAGTTGAATGTAACACAGCTGGACGTATTCTCCCGACTGATGATGGACCGTATCATCTTTCTTGGTACGCAGATAGACGACTATACGGCAAATACTTTGCAGGCACAGTTGCTGTATCTTGATTCTGTAGATTCAGGCAAGGATATTTCTATTTATATCAACTCTCCGGGCGGTTCTGTATATGCCGGACTGGGTATTTATGATACGATGCAGTTTATCAGCAGTGATGTGGCAACTATCTGTACCGGTATGGCTGCATCAATGGCTGCGGTGTTGCTGGTAGCTGGTAAGGAAGGCAAGCGTTCGGCGCTGACTCACTCTCGTGTGATGATTCACCAGCCGATGGGAGGCGCACAGGGACAGGCTTCGGACATCGAAATTACTGCCCGCGAAATACAGAAGTTGAAAAAAGAACTTTATACCATTATTGCAGATCATTCGCATACAGAGTTCGACAAGGTTTGGGCCGACTCTGACCGCGACTACTGGATGACTGCCGAGGAAGCGAAAGCATACGGAATGATAGACGAAGTGCTTTCACGTAAACCGGGTCTATAAGAAGTGAATAAAAGAATCGCTTAAAACAGAAATAACGTTGGAAGATAATAATAAATCATCGAAAGGAAAGAGACGTTGTAGCTTCTGCGGGCGTTCGGAAAACGAAGTCGGATTTCTGATTACCGGAGTAAACGGATGTATTTGTGACAGTTGCTCGGAACAGGCTTATGAGATTGTGAAAGAAGCAATGCATCAGAATGCATCGTCGGCTGCCGGAGACTTGAATCTGAAGGAACTTCCGAAACCTAAGGACATCAAGGAGTTTCTCGACCAGTATGTGATTGGACAGGATGACGCAAAACGCTATCTTTCGGTAGCGGTATATAATCACTACAAGCGTTTGCTCCAGCCTAAAGACCAGAATGATGTGGAGATTGAAAAGTCGAATATCATCATGGTGGGAAGTACGGGTACCGGAAAGACTTTATTGGCGCGTACCATTGCAAAACTGCTGCATGTGCCGTTTACTATTGTAGATGCTACAGTACTGACAGAGGCTGGTTATGTGGGGGAAGACATTGAAAGTATCTTGACCCGACTGTTGCAGGCTGCCGATTATAATGTGGAAGAAGCGGAACGGGGAATTGTGTTTATCGACGAGATAGATAAAATAGCCCGCAAGGGAGACAATCCTTCCATTACTCGCGACGTGAGTGGAGAGGGTGTTCAGCAAGGCTTGCTGAAGTTGCTGGAAGGCTCGATTGTAAATGTTCCTCCTCAGGGAGGCCGTAAGCATCCGGAGCAGAAATTGATTCCGGTAAATACGAAGAATATTCTCTTTATTTGTGGAGGAGCATTCGACGGTATTGAGCGTAAGATTGCGCAACGACTGAATACGAATGTGGTAGGGTATAGTGCTGCAAAGGAAACGGTAAAAGTCGACCGTAATAATCTGATGCAGTATATTGCACCGCAGGACTTGAAATCGTTCGGTCTGATTCCGGAAATTATCGGCCGTTTGCCTATCCTTACTTATCTGAATCCTTTGGACCGTACAGCTTTACGGAATATTCTGACAGAACCGAAGAACTCAATCATAAAACAGTATATCAAACTGTTCGAAATGGATGGAGTGAAACTGGAGTTCGAACCTGAAGTATTTGAATATATTGTAGACAAGGCTGTGGAATATAAATTGGGAGCACGTGGACTGCGCTCAATTGTAGAAACCATTATGATGGATACAATGTTTGAAATTCCTTCTCGGAAAGTTGATACATTCACCGTGACGCTGGAGTATGCCAAAGAACAGATGAATAAGGCCAATCTGTCTCGTTTGCAAATGAGCTGAGAAGAGAGATTTGTAGAGAAAAATATATTTTTTCAGTAAAATATTATCCCGAATATTTGTGTAATATCGAAAGTTGTTTATAACTTTGTTACAGTAGACATAAGCTATTTGCAACTAAAATTCACAAAATATTAAGGACAATGACGGAATCTATCAATTTAACGGAGCAACTGAAGCGGTATTTCGGCTTCGATACTTTCAAAGGAAATCAGGAAGCTATCATTCGTAATTTGCTCGCCGGAAAGGATACTTTTGTTCTGATGCCTACCGGTGGCGGCAAGTCGTTGTGTTATCAATTGCCCTCTTTGTTAATGGAGGGAACGGCAATTGTTATATCTCCGCTAATTGCCCTGATGAAGAATCAGGTGGATGCCATGCGAAACTTCAGTGAAGAAGATGGTGTGGCACATTTCATTAATTCGTCGTTGACAAAATCGGCAATCGATCAGGTGAAGTCGGATATAGTAAACGGTAAGACCAAGTTGCTGTATGTGGCTCCCGAATCGTTGACGAAAGAGGAAAATGTGGATTTTCTGAAACAGGTAAAAATCTCTTTCTATGCCATTGATGAGGCACACTGTATTTCGGAATGGGGACATGACTTCCGTCCGGAATATCGGCGAATACGTCCTATCATCAATGAAATAGGTAAAGCTCCGGTGATTGCTTTGACTGCAACGGCTACCCCGAAGGTGAAGATGGATATCCAGAAAAACTTAGGGATGACGGATGCGGTAGAGTTCAGATCATCGTTTAACCGGCCGAATTTGTATTATGAGGTTCGTCCGAAAACAAACAGCGTAGATAAGGAGATTATCAAGTTCATTAAGCAAAATAGTGAGAAGTCGGGAATTATCTATTGTTTGAGTCGCAAGAAAGTAGAAGAATTGTCGGAAGTGCTGCTGGCAAATGGTATCAAGGCTCGTCCTTATCATGCCGGAATGGATGCAGCTACGCGAAATGCCAATCAGGATGCCTTTTTGAAAGAAGACATTGATGTGATTGTAGCTACCATTGCTTTTGGTATGGGTATCGATAAGCCGGATGTACGTTTTGTGATTCATTACGATATTCCAAAGAGCCTGGAAGGGTATTATCAGGAAACCGGACGGGCTGGACGAGATGGAGGTGAAGGTATTTGTCTTGCATTCTATTCGAATAAGGATTTGCAGAAACTGGAAAAGTTTATGCAGGGAAAACCGATTTCGGAGCAGGAAATAGGGCGACAGCTTTTACTGGAAACTGCAGCTTATGCAGAATCATCTGTTTGTAGAAGAAAGATATTGCTACATTATTTCGGGGAAGAATATACTGAAGATAATTGTGGAAATTGTGATAATTGTTTAAATCCGAAAAAACAAGTGGAGGCGCAAGATTCGTTGTGTGCAGTGATTGAAACAATCATTGCTGTAAAAGAAAACTTTAAGCAAGACTATATAGTGGATGTGCTGCTCGGAAAAGAAACTTCTGAGGTTCTGGCACACAAACATGAAGAGCTGGAAGTGTTTGGCTCCGGTATGGGAGAGGAAGACCGGTTGTGGAATGCGGTAATCCGACAGGCACTGATTGCTGGGTATTTGACAAAAGATGTAGAGAACTACGGGCTGCTGAAAGTAACTCCTGAAGGACATAAGTTCTTGAAGAAACCGAAATCGTTCAAGATTGTAGAAGATGCGGATTTCGATGAAGAGGAAGCAGAAGAAGTTCCTATGCGAAGTGGCGCTTCGTGTGCGGTAGACCCAGCATTGTTCTCAATGCTGAAGGATTTGCGTAAAAAAATGTCGAAGCGTTTGGATGTTCCTCCTTATGTCATTTTCCAAGATCCGTCTTTGGAAGCAATGGCAACGATTTACCCTGTTACTTTAGAAGAGTTGCAGAATATACCGGGTGTAGGTGCTGGAAAGGCAAAACGCTATGGACAGGAATTCTGTGAGCTGATTAAGAAGCACTGTGAAGAAAATGAAATTGACCGTCCGGAAGATTTAAGAGTACGTACTGTTGCCAATAAGTCGAAATTAAAGGTTTCGATTATTCAAAGTATTGACAGGAAAGTGGCTCTCGATGATATTGCAGTGGCAAAAGGTATTGAATTCGGGGAATTGCTGGATGAGATAGAAGCAATTGTTTATTCGGGTACTAAGCTGAATATCGACTATTTCTTGAACGAAGTGATGGATGAAGATCATATGTTGGACATCTATGATTACTTCAAGGAATCAACTACTGACAAGATAGATGATGCAATGGATGAATTAGGCGCAGATTATACTGAAGAGGAAATCCGCTTGGTACGCATCAAGTTTATCTCAGAAATGGCTAATTAATAAAATAACTTCGAAAACATTCTTGTTTTCGGGTGATAATATAAACTGCGTAGCAGTCTTGTATAAAGAACAGACAAGATTGTTACGCAGTTTTTATATTTGAAATGAGGATGCCTTTAAACTTATTGAAATAATGTGATAAATATTGTTAAAATAGGAAATAAAAGGATGTTATTTATCCGGTTAAAATAAAATATATCTATTTTTGTATCAAACATTAACCTTGGTATTTTGAAGTAACTGATAATAACCGATATGAGTGTTTCTATTAAGGATATTGCCAATGCGCTGAATCTGTCAAAAGCTACTGTTTCCTGGATCTTGTCAGGTCAAGGAGAGAGTAAGGGTTTTAGTGAAAAGACGATTAAGCGGGTAAAGGAATATGCAAAATCGGTTAATTATCGTCCAAATCTTGTTGCACGTAGCCTGTCTTTAGGTTTTTCGAAAACATTGGGGCTTGTGATTCCTTTTTTGCGAGACTCTTATTATGCCCAAATGGCTTATTATATAGAAAAAGAAGCTGCAAAGAATGGTTATTCTTTAATTGTATGTAGTTCCGAGGGAGATGGGAATAAAGAATATGAGTTAATCTATACGTTAATAGCAAAGAGAGTAGATGGGCTGATTATTGCTCCTACTAAGACTGAAGTAAAAGGAATTAAGTATTTACAAAAGTTGGATATTCCTTTTGTATTAGTTGATCGATATTATCAGAATATGGAAACTAATTATGTGATTGTGGATAACTTTGGAAGTGCTTATGAACTAGTTGAGGCTTTAGTAAATAAGGGAGCTAAAAAGATAGCTACTTTGGTGACAGATGCTCACCTTTTTGTAATAAAGCAGCGTGTAGAAGGCTATAGTGCAGCATTGCGTGAAGTAGGGATAAAGGAGGACTTCGCGTTGAAAGTTTTTATAGATAGACAGAATTATAAGGTTGATATATATGAGAAATTAGATTTTCTTTTTCAGGAAATTCCTGATGTGGATGGTTTTTTCTTTACGACACATTATCTAGCGATGGCTACAATCCGTTATATGGTGAAGCGTGGTATTGATTATCATCGTTTTAAAATGGGAGTTTTTCATACGATGGCAGGACTTGATGTCTTGGCTCCGGAAATGTCTGCTACGGTGTTTCCTATAGAAGAGTTAGGCGCGGAGGCTGTTAATATTTTGTTAGCTAATATTCGCGAAGGAAAGGATTTTGTTTTGCAAGCTAAGGTATTGCAGAATACTTTTTTGCCTAGTATAGGGGAAGAGTAATTTTTTTCTTATATTATTTAACCGATTAAATAAACTTGTGTTTAGTGATGATAAAAATATATATGAAGTAATTTAGCTTTGTTAATACTATAATACTGAAAAATACAATGAATATTTCTGAGAAATTTAAAATGGCATATCTACTGCCTGTTTTTATTGCTTTTTTCGTAATGGGGTTTGTAGATATTGTAGGAGTATCTACAAGTTATGTAAAAAGTGATTTTGCTTTAAATGACACATTGGCAAATTTATTGCCAATGATGGTGTTTGTTTGGTTTGCAATCTGCTCAATACCCACAGGGGTACTTATGGGAAGGATTGGCCGTAAAAAGATGGTTCTTTATAGTTTGGCATTGACTTCTCTGTCGATGATTCTTCCTTTATTAGGTTATTCTTTTCCTGTAGTACTTGTAGCATTTATGCTACTGGGTATTAGTAATACTATGTTGCAAGTATCATTAAATCCATTGTTAATGGATATGATACGACCGGAAAGAGTTACAAGTATGATTACGTTAGGAAATTTTGTGAAAGCAATTTCGTCAACGTTGGGACCGCTAATTGTAAGTATGGCCGTTGGTAAATTCCAGAACTGGCATTTGATATTTTGGGTTTATGCGATACTTTCTTTGTTTTCTTTTCTATGCTTGTTACCTGTTCGGGCGGAGGAAACAAAGTTTGTAGAAACTCAAAAAGGGATATCTCGTATTTTGGGATTGCTCAAATCGAGTAAAATGTTACTGATTTTTTCTGTGATATTGTTGAGTGTTGGGTTTGAAATAGGTCTGATGACAACTGTTCCCAAATATTTAGTAGAAAGATGTTCTTCTCCTATTGCAGAAGCAAGTATTGGATGTAGTGTTTATTTTGTGGGACGTACACTGGGGACTTTTTTAGGTAGCTTTTTATTTACCCGGTTCAATGCTAAAAGGATGATGACCTGGAGTGTATTGGGAGGAATTATATTTATGGGATTATTTCTCATTTTAGGTAATTTGATAGGAATGATGGTACTTCTCTTCTTTATTGGATTGACTTGTGCCAATATTTTCCCATTTGTTTTTTCTCAAGGGTTACAAACTAATCGTGAGAAGGCAAATGAGGCTTCTGCCCTGATGATTATGGGAGTTGCTGGTGGAGCTATACTTCCGGTTTTTATGGGGATGATAGCTGATGCAAGTAACCAGTGTTTCAGTTTGTTGCTTCCTCTTACTGTGTTGGTATATATTTGGATTGCTTTATATAAAATTTAATCATATAGGATATTATAATGAAAACAATGACTTCTTTGGAACGATGCATGGCTGTATTGAATGGAGAAATTCCTGATTTTCTTCCAGTCGTGCCTCAAAGTTTTATGTTTGCAGTAGAAACTGCTGGAATGAAAATCAGTGATGTGAATAAGTGTGGAAGGAAGATGGCGGAAGCTCACCTTGTATCGCAGGAAAAGTATGGTTATGATGGCTGTGTTGTAGATTTTGATGATGCAACAATTGCCGAAGCCGTAGGAGCTAAAGTAATTTTCCGTGAAGATGAACCGGCAACAGTGGATGAAGAACAGCCTGTGCTGAAAGATTTAAGAGATGTGTATGACTTGCCTTTACCTGATCCGATGAAATCGGGACGTATCTGTGAATGGTTAGAGGCAACGAGCCGGTTACGTGAAAAAATAGGCGACCGTGTGTTTATCATGGGGCGTGCAGATCAAGGTCCCTTTAGTATTGCATGCTTATTGAGAGGAACCACACAGTTTATGATGGATTTAATGACAGAAGATCCGGCCCTGATTCGAGATGTGTTAGATTATTGCAGACGCGCAAGTGTCATTTTTGCAAAAGCGCAGAAAGATGCAGGTGCTCATGCAACTTCAATTGGGGATGCGTTTGCCGGTCCTAATTTAATTTCACCAGATATGTATCGTGAGTTTGCATGGGAGCCGGAGAAGTTGATGGCAGAAGAAGTGCAGGAGTATGGAATCCCTTTCTCTATTCACATTTGTGGAAATACCAATGGTATTATCCGTGATATGGGTACGACAGGTGCTAAAATTTTAGAAGTTGATTGGATGTTGGATATGAGGGAAGCTCGTAATGTAGTTCCAAAAGACACGGTATTAATGGGAAATATAGACCCGAGCTTCCCTTTAGTTTTAGGTACTCCGGAACAGATAGATGAAGCTGTTAAAAATCTGATAGAGGCTACCAATGGATATCGTCATATTATAAGTTCAGGATGTGCCATGGGTAGAAATACTCCTCCAGAAAACTTTAAAGCATTTATAAAGGCGGCCCGTAAATATGGAGCGCATGATGAGATTGTTCGTTTACAAAACAAATAAGATAAATAGGTGAATTATGGCAGATTTGGATAGATTATATGAGTCAATATTGAATGGAAAATTAGAACCGGCTGTAGAAGTTACTCATCAGATTATAGATGAAAAATTGAATATCCAAGAGATTATCAATGGATATATGATAAAGGCTATGGAAGAAATTGGAGATCGGTTTCAGCATCAAAAGGCATTTGTTCCTGAATTGTTGATGGCTGCAAGAGCAATGAAAGGTTCGTTGGAACTGTTGAAGCCTTGTATGAAAGGAAATAATACGGTTACGGTGGGGAAGATTGTGATAGGAACAGTATTTGGAGATTTACATGATATAGGAAAAAATTTGGTTGCTTCAATGTTTGAAGGGTGTGGATTTGAAGTGGTGAATTTAGGAGTGAATGTACCGCCTTCTAAATTTGTAGAGGTTGTGAAGACAGAAAAACCTGATATTCTTTGTTTATCTGCTTTATTGACTACAACAATGAATAATATGAAAGATGTAATTGTTGCATTGGAACAAGCTGGTTTAAGGGATCAAGTAAAGGTGATGGTAGGAGGTGCTCCAGTCAATCAAATGTTTGCTGACCAGATAGGTGCTGATGCTTATACAAGTAACGCAAATGCTGCTGTTTTGAAAGCTAAAGAATTGTTGTCGGTTGCTTAAATAGGAAACTGTTATGAAGATCAATATGAATGAATGGAAAGATACTGTTCTTTCTTCAGAAAAGAGAATAGCAATTCCTATCATGACACATTCAGGTATTGAATTGATAGGACATACAGTAAAAGAAGCTGTTACAGATGGGGAAATACATTATCAGGCTATTATGGCTTTGGCAGAGAAATATCCTTCTTCTGCTTCATCTGTAATTATGGATTTGACGGTAGAAGCTGAAGCATTTGGAGCAGATATCGTTTTTACTGATCATGAGGTTCCTACTGTAGTGGGCAGACTGGTTTCTAACGCGGAGGAAATTGAGGCACTCAAGGTCCCTTCTTTATTGTCTGGAAGAATTCCTGAGTACTTGAAAGCAAACAAACTGGTAGCTGCACATTCAGATAGACCTGTTTTCTCTGGTTGCATTGGGCCATATTCGCTGGCGGGAAGACTTTTTGATATGTCGGAAATCATGATGGCTATTTATATTGAACCGGAAAATATAAAGAAACTGTTGGATAAATGTACTCAGTTTATTGAGGAGTATTGTTTGGCATTGAAAGAAACTGGAGTAAATGGTGTACTTATTGCTGAACCTGCAGCAGGTTTATTATCAGATGAGGCTTGCAGTGAGTTCTCTTCTGCATATGTTCGACGGATTGTGGAGAAAGTACAAGACGAATCGTTCTTTGTAATTTTACATAATTGCGGAAATATGGGACAGTGTACTGGAGCTATGCTTGAAACAGGAGCAGCAGGTTTGCATTTTGGTAATACGATTGATATGGTGGAAACATTGCAACGTTGCCCGTCTGATGTACTGGTAATGGGAAATATTGATCCGGTAGGAGTCTTTAAAATGGATACTTCAGAAGATTTGTATAATAAGGTTGCAGACTTATTGCAAGCTACTGCAGGATACCGTAACTTTATATTATCTTCAGGGTGCGATACTCCTCCGAGAGTACCTTTTGAAAATATAGATATGTTTTATAAGGCTTTGCAGGATTATAATACAAAATGAGATAAATAAAAATGATGTATTCTGTTTAAATAAGATAGAGTCATGAAGGTATATTTAGTCTGGGGATTCTTGGGAGCTGGAAAAACTACACTGATTAATTATCTGTTATCGACCGGTTTTTTCCAACAGAAGAAAGTAGTTATATTGGAAAATGAATCTGGAAGTGAATCTGTAGATGGTACAATGCTGCAATCCTATCAGTATACGGTGGTAGATATAAAAGGAGGCTGTGTATGTTGCACTTTACGTTTGACACTTGTTGAAACGTTACAGAAGATAGAGCAAGAATATCATCCCGATATGGTGTGGATGGAGGCTTCAGGACTTGCTTCATTGGAAGACCTGAAAAGTATACCCGGTTTGGCTTTGGATGGGGTTATTTCTGTACTTGATGTTATGCAGTATCGGTTCCTGATGAAATTGAATCCTGTATTTTACAGACGGCAGTTTTATTTTTCCTCCATCGTTTTTCTTACCAAAACAGATAATATAGATGTAGAACTTGTAGAAGATATCGTTAAAGATTTATGGTCTTTTCAGCCGTCGTTGTATATTGTACGAGATTATGAAGAGTTACGGCATATAGATTGGCAAACTTTTGAAAAAATCTGGAAGGAACAGCAGATGTTGTTTTTACCAGCTATTAGGAATCAACGTATACCTCAGTTTGAAACTCATACTTTTTATTTGAAAACTCCAGTAGATTGGGATTTTTGGGAGAATGACTTTGTTCGTTTGAATAACTTGTTTGGAGGAGATATTATACGAGCTAAAGGAATTTTGACCGACTCTCAAGGAGTAAGTAGGAAATATGATTTTGCAGATGGATGTATGGAAAGTAAGGAGTTTCCAAATGTTCATACAGATGGAAAAAATTTTCTGTCTATTTGGTGGAATTCGAGTGTAAAACATAGCCCTGATAGTTGGTTGAGTTTTTTTCTTAATGCACAGGAGTTGTCTTGTAGTGTTACAGAGTTGGAATTGAAGAATGAAAGTTTATGTGAATTCTTAAATTTTGATTTATCAATGCTGACTCCGGATTTGACTGATATTCTATATCGTTTGAAAAGAGAAGCTTTAGCTGTATGTAATCCAAGATTGGGAGTTCGGTTTGTAACTGGAAATAAGATAGATAAATCTCATCTTAAGGTCGGAGGAATATCTTTTCAACCTTCTTATATTATAACCAAGACATTACAGAATGCAGATTTTTATATCTTAATGGTTTCAACGGTAGGCAAAGAACTGGATTCTTGGATAGAAGCCAAAAAAGAATCGGGTGATGTAGTAGAAGCTTTTATTGCAGATGGTATAGGATCGGCATTAGCTGAAGAAATTGTTGCTTATGGGCAAAAGAAAATCGAAAAATTGTTGCAACAATGGGGCTTGAATGCAAGTAATGCATATAGTCCCGGGTATTGTGATTGGAATGTTTCAGAGCAAAAAATGTTTTTTTCATTGTTACCATCTGCATTTTGTGATATTCAGTTGACTGACTCTTGTTTGATGCTTCCGATAAAATCGGTTAGTTCATTGATAGGAGCAGGAATGAAAATCCAGAAGAAAGCATATGGATGTGCTATTTGTAAGAATAAGAATTGTTATAAACGTAAATTATAAGATTAATATCAGATAAGTAAAATGAAACAGATCGATACTTATACATATACAGGTAAAGGATATAATCCTTTCCTGATTGATAAAGACTGGCAAATAGCCCAATTGAATTTTGAGGAGGGACAGGGTTTTCACGATTTGAAAAAAATAGACAAGCATCTGTTTACAGACGAAGCCTTTATATTAAAAAAAGGTGTAGCTGTACTGATTTCTGCCACACTTGATAATGAAAATGTAGAATTTGAAGTAATAAAGATGAAAGAAGGGATTGTGTACAATATTCCAAAGGGAGTATGGCATAATATAGCTTTGTCTACAGATGCAGAGGTTTTTATCGTTGAAAATAGCAATACTCACTTGTCGGATTTCGAATATTATTATTTGTCAGAAAAAACGATACAACGCTTAAATTCTTTGATTGACAGTGTTTGTAACTGTGTGTAATCCGAGAAGAAATATTATTTTAGAAATAGAATCTTATTTTAGATGAAACCACAGATGTATATGCGAAAAAAAATCTTTATAAGTTTGTTCTTTTTACTTGGAAGTCTTAGTAATGCAGCCCAGATTGATCCGGTATCACCGGTGAAGTTTAAGCAGGAAAACGAATATAAGATACTTTCTTTTGTAAAATTAGATAAACCGGCAGAAGGTAAGCTGAAAGGTTTTTTAGACGGGAAGCCGTGTGAAGTGATCTCTACGGAACGGCCGGACAGTTTTCTGGTGTGGCTGCCCATGATTGGAGACCGTGCAGTGCTGAGTATTAAGGAGGGGAAACAGAAGATACTCGAACAGACCATTGTTCCCTATATTCCCTCGGATTGGGGATACTTTAAAAACGGTACTATCCATATTATTCAATCTTCACATCAGGATATAGCATGGATGGATACACCGGATTATTGTCGGAAAGACCGTATCGACAATATTATTCTTCCGGCTTTAGAGATGATGAAGAAAAATCCTTCATTTAAGTTTGAAATGGAGCAGACATTGAATCTGATGGAATTTCTGGAAGCTCACCCGGAAAGAAAAGAAGAAGTTGCCCAATTGTACAAAGAAGGACGCTTTACATGGGGAGCTACTTACAACCAACCTTACGAAGGACTCTCTAGTGGAGAACAGTTGGTTCGTCAGGCGTACTATGGAAGAAAATGGGTGAAAGAGAATTTCCCCGGATGTGATGACTTGGTAGCCAATAACATCGATGTGCCGGGACGTACCTGGCAGATGCCTCAGATTTTGGCTAAGAGTGGAATACCTAATCTGTTTGTCAGCCGTATGGCAGAAGGTTTGTACGACTGGTATGCTCCGGATGGTTCTAAGGTGCTCACTTTTACTCCCGGCAACTATGGTTGGGCCTCTCTGATGTGGAAATTCTTCGATCAGGATGCTCCTACTGCGCTGCATAAGCTTCATCATCGCACTCAGTTGTGGGGAGACTATTTCAAGAAGCATGCCATTCCTCCTCATTATGCTATTCTGATGAGCTGTGATGCAACGAAGCCAGTCGATTTCCAGCCTGTTATTGATGAATGGAATCGGATTGCAGAAACCGCCGGCGTTGAATTGCCTCGTCTTAAAGCCTCTACCTCTGAAGAGTATTTTGAGGCAGTCCGGGGAGAAAATACATCTTTCAGAAAGATAGAAGGCGAGCGTCCCGATTTGTGGCTTTATATTCATGGACCTGCCCATTATCAGGCTACTGCTTATAAGCGGGAGGCAGCGGTACTCCTTCCGGCAGCAGAAGCGTTTACCTCTTTCTGCTTATGGGAGAAAGGTAAGTTGGATACATATCCCCGTAATATATTCGATCGTGCCTGGATGGCTTCTATCTATCCGGATCATGGTTTGGGAGGCAAGAATGGAGAAATCACAGATGCGATTTTTGAGGATAGTCTGAAGGTGGGACGCGATTTGGGTCAGTCTATGTTGAATGATGCTTTGGAGCAGATTGTTTCGGAAGTCAATACCCGTAAAGGGAATTATGTGGTATTTAATGACCTTTCCTGGAACCGGAGCAAGTGGGTAGAAGTGCCTGTTTCTTCGGCTCGTGCTCTTGTTAGAGACGAGCAGGGAAGTAAGGTTGCTTCTCAGGTTCTTTCGGACGGAAAGGGTGGATATCGTCTGATTTTCATGGCAGAAAATGTTCCTTCTATGGGGTATCGTACTTACACCGTGAAAGAAGGAAAGAGTGTCAAAATGGAAAATCAAGGAGTAAGTTATAATTCGAACACATTGGAAAACCGGTATTACAAGGCCGTTTTGGGCAATGGAGGAATTCTTTCTCTATACGATAAAGAGTTGGGAAAAGAAGTGATGCATACTTCGAAATTTGCTTGTGGTGATGTGATTGAGTTAGGATATACAGGAAATGGAGCGGGAGAATTTACCCGTATCACCGATGTGACTCCTGGAGATATTACTCCACTCAGTTCGATGCCGGCCCGATGGAAGGTAAGCGATTCGGGGGAACTGTTTACCCGCTTTGTGAATGAACAGCCTACCAAACATGCAGTAATAGTACAGACTATTACTTTCCACCATACCGAGAAGAAAATAGATTTTGATGTTACCTTGAAAGATTTTGATGGAGAGCACAACCGTCAGTACCGTATTGCATTCCCTGTAAATATCATGAGTGGGGCCGATGTGCATTATGAGGTCCCGATGGGAGTGGCGCAAGTCGGCAAAGATGAGTTGAACATTCAGCCCGGTGGATGGGCCTGGGGGGGAACTTATGTACATCATCCTAAAGACAGTCATCCGCGTGAAATCCAGAATTTTATTTCTGCCAGTGGCAGTGGCTTGGGAGTGACAATGTCATCTTGCGTAGCTGTAGCCGATTGGGTGGATCCTTCTCGTGAGATTGCATCGTATCCTGTATTGCAGGGAGTACTTCTTTCTTCTCATAAGAGTTGTCATGGTGAAGGCAACTGGTATCACCAGAAAGGAACGCATCACTTCCATTTCTCTCTGACTTCTCACCAGGAAGGGTGGAAGAAGGGGTATCAGTTTGGGGTGGAGGCAAATCATCCTCTGTTCAGCTGCCGGAAAGGGAATGGTGCCGGCAGCCTGCCTGCTGCCCAAAGTTTCCTGCAAGTATCCGATCCGTTTGTAGGGGTATCTGTGATTAAAAAGACAGATGATGGAAACAATCTGATTATTCGTCTGGTAGAGATGGAAGGCAAAGACAAAGAAGTAGAAGTGACGCTTCCTCAAGAAATAAAAGAAGTAGTACGTACCAATTTGATTGAAGAAGAGGAAGAACGGTTGAACTTGTCTGGAAAGACTTTACGGTTTAAGATAGGACATCATGCTATCGAAACGTTTAAGTTGGTCTTGAAATAATACCGCTTTTTAAGACTATATGAAGACGGGTTAAAGTGAAACGGTAGAAGAATCATTATATGCTGATGAACTTTGCGTGTTATGTTCGACGATGCTGAATGTATATCCAACGTCGTCGAATGGACATTCAGCGACGTTGGATGCATAATCGTCGACGCCGGTTGAACTCTTGTTCAAATAAGATGGAATGATAGAGCACTAAACATAAGAATAGAAAATATAATTATACATTTAGAACGATGAAAAAACTGTATTTAGCTGTATTGGGGCTATGCTCGCTGACTGCTGCACATGCACAGTTCGAGAATAAGTTGTATACTTGCGATAAGGAAACGTATTCGCTGTTGAAAAATCTGTCCGAGTCACAACTTGGCAAGGGGAGTATTTATCTGTTTACGACCACACATCAGGATTTGGCCTGGTTGGATCATATTGATGCGTGTATTGCAGACCGTGATACATTGTGGCTGACTCCTTTCTTGGAACGTCTGCAGGAAGACCCTACCTTTAAGATGGATATCGAGCAAACTTCTATTGTGATGGAGTATTTGCACCGGCATCCCGAATCGAAGCCTCTGTTCGATAAATATATAAAGGAAGGACGTATCTGTATTGGCGGTACTTTTATTCAGCCTTACGAAGAAATGTATGCCGGAGAATCGTTGGCACGACAATTTTATTTGGGAGCACGTTGGTTGAAAAAAAACTTCGACGGATATCAGACTTTGTCGTACTTCAATGTGGATGTGCCGGGGCGCACGCTGCAAATGCCGCAGATTATGAAAAAAGCAGGAGTCGATAATCTCGTCATCAGTCGTCATGAAAGAGGGTTGTTTTACTGGAAGGCCCCCGATGGGTCGAAAGTCCGGACTTATACCCCGGGTCATTATATTTATTTCTATAACGTAATGGCCAAGGAAGATACAGCTACAGTAAAAGAACTTGGAAAAGAGGCTGTACTGTGGTATACTAAATACAATGATGTGAAGAAAGCACATACCGTGATGCCAGCCATGCTGAATTACGAATTGAAGTGGGACCAGAAGCCTGTAAAAAATACACCTGTATTTATTGATAAGTGGAATCAGGTAGAATATATCCGCCAGTATGGAGAGAAAAAGTGGGAGAAAGTAAACCTTCCGAAATTTGAATATGCTACTGCTGATAACTTCTTCAATGCTTTGGACTTGTCTACACGGAACCTGCCCGAAATTTACGGTGAGCGTCCTAATGTATGGATCTATATCCACGGGCCTTCGCACGAACAGGCTATTACCAAGAGCAGAGAAGCAGACCGGATGTTACCGGCTGCAGAAGCTTTGTCGGCTTCGCGGGCATTGGTAGAAGGTACATTTAATGCTTATCCGGTAGAGCGGCTCAATGAGGCATGGAAAGCTAAAATTTACCCCGACCATGGCTGGGGAGGTAATGGTGGAGTAATGACCGACAATGAATTCCGCCGTAAGTTTGAATTTGCATATGCAGAAGCGAAGGATATGATTTCCGATCAGACCGGTTTCCTTGCTGCATCTGTCAAAACACAGCAGGAAAAAGGACGTCCGGTGGTGTTGTTCAATACCCTGTCGTTTGCCCGTAATGTGCCGGCTGAGGTGCCTGTACGTTTTGAAGAAGGATATGCCCGTGGACTTGTCTTGGCTTCTTCCGATGGTGGAAAGATACCAGTTCAATTGTCAGAAGTTACGCATTATGCCGATGGCAGTATCGAATCGGCTGTATTGCATTTTGTGGCGGAAACGCCTTCTATGGGGTTGAATACATATTATGTTAATCCTTCGGATGAGGCTGTGCAGGTGTCACATCATGCAGAAAATAATCAGTTGGAAAACCGTTTCTATAAGATTGAATTAGTGAAAGGAGGTATTCGTCAGATTTGGGATAAGGAGTTGAACCAACCGTTGCTTCAAACCGATAAGTTTATGGGAGGGGAGATTATAACCATGCGCTCTTTTGGCAATGGAGCCGGTGAGTTTGATGCAGTGCAGCAGCCGGATATGGAAGGCTTTGACAAGACCACTCTTCATGCGGCCGACTGGGAGATGGTAGAGAACGGTCCTGTTTATACTTCTTATAAAATGCGTACTCCAATTCGTCATGCAGTAGTAGAACAGGTAATACGGGTATACCATGATGTGAAGCGGATTGACTTCGATGTTGATTTGTTGAACTGGGAAGGAGTGATGTACCGTGAGTTCCGTATGATGATGCCACTGGCCTTGAACCAGGCTGAAGTGTCGTACGAAGTACCTTATGGTGCACTTACAGTAGGTAAGGATGAAATGCCGGGAGCAGCAGGCGAACGTTATTATGTAGAGAACAGTAAACAGCACCCACGAGGCATCGGCAATTGGATTAGTGCTTCTTCTGGAAACGTTGCGGTCACCTTGTCGTCTTCTGTGGCAGTAGCCGATTATATTGATCCAACCGAAAATCCGGTCGGTTATACCATTTTGCAACCGATACTGATGGCTTCCCGCCAGAGTTGCCACTATCAGGGTAATTCTTATTTCCAGCCGGGAGACCATTCTTTCCGTTTTTCATTGACTTCTCATGAGAGTGGAAGCATTGCACGCGAGGAACAGGGCGTATCTGCCAATGAACCTTTAGTGGCTGTATATCAGCCTGTGCAACAGAAAAACGCCGCGTTGGCAGAACAGACTTCGTTCTTGACTACGAATAATTCTCTTGTAAAGGTAACTGCATTCAAAAAATGTGAAGACGATAATTCTTTTATTGTTCGTCTGTGCAACACTTCTGCAGAAGAACAAAAGGTAAAACTCGAATGCATGGGGCAGACCTTCGATTTGATTAAGACTAATCTGATTGAAGAGGAAATCCAGCCGGAAGATGAAATTGTACTGGGTAAATATGCGATTGAAACTTATAAACTGAAAATAAAAAAATGAAAAAGATGAAAATGCAGCCGAAGAAAGTTTTAGCCTTGTTGGGGATGGCTTGTTTGTTGGCTTCGTGTCAAGGGCAGAAGCAACTGACAGAAACTCCAGCCGAATCGTTGACGCAATATGTTGATCCGCTGATTGGTACAGCGCATTGCCGGTGGTTTCATTTTGCTCCAGGTGCACTGCCTTTTGGTTTGGCCAAGCCGGCATCAGCAACCAATGCAAGTGTTGGAAATAAAGGAGGTTGGGAGGCAACAGGCTATGATTACAGAGATACTTCGATAGAGGGTTTTCCCTGTTTGCATGAATTTCAGGTGGGGGGTATCGTACTGATGCCTACCACAGGGAATCTGGTAACAGTGCCGGGTCCTGTCAACTCTAAAGGAGAAGGGTATCGGTCTTCTTTCGATCATGCTGATGAAATTGCACGTCCGGGTTATTACTCTGTCTTGCTGAAGGATTATAATATAAAAACAGAACTGACTGCTACCCAGCGTGTGGCTTATATGCGATTTACTTTCCCGGAAGGAAAGCAAAGTAATGTTTTGTTTGATATAGGTAATCGTCAGGGAGAAAGCGGACCGGTATTGGATGCCGAAGTGAATGTCGTAGAGAATGGATTGGTTGAAGGATGGGTAGAGACTTTGCCCTTATATTGCGACAAATATCAAAAGGGGGCCAGTATCAAAATGTATTTCTCTGCTGAAATGGACAAGAAGCCTGTGGCTTCGGGAACCTTCCTGAAAGAGAAGATTTTTAAAAATCAGAAAAGCATAAAAGGAGTGGGAGCCGGGGCTTATCTGACATATGAAACCGGACAGGGAGAAGAGGTGACTGCCAAAGTGGGCCTTTCGTATACTTCTGTGGAGAATGCAAGAATGAACAGAGAGGTGGAAACCGAACAAGGAAAGCTTTCTTTCGATAAAGTGAAAGAGATGTCTAATCAGACTTGGGAGGATTATTTAGGACGTATTCGTGTAGAAACCAGCTCGAAAGAAGATAAAGTGAAATTTTACACAGGCTTGTATCATGCTATTTTGGGACGAGGATTGGCCAGTGATGTAAATGGAGCTTATCCGAAGAATGACGGTACGATAGGGCAACTTCCGATGAAAGATGGGAAACCTGCGTTCTCGTTCTACAATACCGATGGTATATGGGGCGGCCAGTGGGGACTGGTACAGGTATGGGCTTTGGCTTATCCTGACTATCTTTCGGATTATGTGAGTACGCATGTGCAGGTGTATAAGGATGCAGGCTGGATGGGCGATGGCATTGCCAATAGCCGTTATGTATCGGGAGTGGGAACCAATCAGTTGGGTAATGTGATTGCGGCTGCTTATTTGTGCGGTATTCGTGATTTTGATGTAGAGGCAGCTTATCAGGCAGCGCGGAAGAATGAACTGGATGGAACAAACCGTCCGATGGGAGCCGGAAAACTGGATACCGATAAATTCTTGAAATACGGATATGTACCTCATTTGGATAAAGGTCCATGGCCCGATGAATCGTGGATGTTCTCTGCTTCTCATACATTGGAATATTCGTTTGGTGCCTATGCTGTGGCACAAATGGCTAAGGATATGGGCAAGCAGGAAGATTATGAACGTTTGATGGAATTGTCCAAAGGTTGGGAGAAAATATACGATTCGGAATTGAATCTGATCCGTCCACGCTGGGAAAATGGAGAGTTTATCGGTGATTTCGACCCGATGCAGGTCTGGAGAGGATTTCAGGAGGGAAATTCATATCAGTATACATTCTATGTACCTCACAATCCAAAAGGTTTGATTGCCAAGATGGGTGCAGAGGAGTTTACAGCCCGTTTGGACAGTATTTTTACATGGTCTCAGGATAAACTGTTCAGTGGAGGTACGACTGTTGATGCTTTCTCTGGTTTGCAGACGTATTACAATCAGGGAAATGAGCCTTGTTTGCATATCTCATGGCTGTTCAATGAGGCCGGACGTCCGTCTTTGACTCAGAAGTGGGTACGTGCTATCTTGGATGAATTTTATGGAACCGACGGTATTCATGGCTATGGATATGGACAGGATGAAGACCAAGGACAGTTGGGAGCCTGGTATGTAATTTCTTCGCTGGGAATCTTTGATGTGGCCGGTCTGGGTAATATCAATCCTCAGTTTGCTCTGGGTAGCCCGAAGTTCGATAAGGTTACTATTCAGCTTGATTCTACTTATTATAAAGGAAAAGAGTTTGTCATTGAAACGGTGAATAACAGCCAGACTAACAAATATGCTCAAAAGTATATGTGGAATGGTGAACCGCTTTCTTCTTTATACATACCTTTCCATAAAGTAACCGAAGGAGGCACTTTAAGAGTAGAGATGGGTAGTGAGCCAAAAGATCAGTATCAAGACTGAAAAGAAGAAATGAAGGAAGATTTACATTTATAAAAACATGTTTTGTATAAAATCTTGTTGTCATGCCGGAATTTACTGATTCTTTGGAATCTACTTTTTATAAATTCTATAAAGAAAACTTTAATAGAATTAGGAAATATGCTTATATCATATTGAAAAATGAATGTGTCGCAGATGATATAGCTCAAGAAGTTTTTATAAAAGTGTGGGAGCATCAGGATTGGTTAAAAGATAAATGTAAATTAAAGAATTTTGCTTATGCTACAGTGCGTAATTTATCCTTGAATCTTCTTAAGCATAAAGCTATAGAAAGGGAATATGCTGAGGAATTATTATTGAGGATGAAAAATAAAAACATTGTATTGAGTGAAAGAATTTCATCAAACTTATATTATGAAGAGTTGTTGGAAACCATTAATATAAGTTTGATGAAATTACCAGAAAGGAGGCGACAGATTTTTTTATTAAGTCGTAAATACAAGATGAGTAATAGAGAAATTGCTGATACCTTGAATATTTCAGTAAGAACTGTTGAGCATCAAATATATTTAACTTTGAGTTTTTTGAAAACCATCGTGTCATAGTGTATTCTTTTTTAATGGGAAAGAGTCTGTTGGTTAGGTTCGAAGTTTCTTCTTTTTGGTAATTATTAAAAAGTTTTTCTCTATTTTTTTACATAGTCGATTTAACCGGTTAAAAATTTTTTGCTTTTTGTTTAAGTACTTTTTCTAAGTTAATTGTAATATAGATAAATGTACGGAATTTTTACAACAAAAATAACCTTTGATATTAATCTTAAATTAAACTATAATATTTATGAAAAAAAGCATATTCCGGTAAATCCTTTTCTGGTAGATGCGAAATCATTTTTATTTGAATAGTGATGTTAGGTATATTTTACCTGTTATTTAATGCTTTATATTTATGTTAATTAAAATTCTAATAAAATGACACAAAGTTATGTAAAAACAATTTTAAGGTGGTCTGCGCTTAGATACTTGTTGCTTTATATTTTACTGGTATTTCAGACTGCAGGCTTTGCTCAATCTACTGTAACGTCGATTTCAGGAACTGTTGTTGATGAGGCGGGAATACCCTTAATTGGTGTGAATGTGATTGTCGATGGAACGACATCGGGAACTATAACCGATATTGACGGTAAGTTTGTTTTGGAAGTTTCTCCTGAATCTTTACTTAAGGTTTCTTATATAGGGTATAAGACTCAAATTGTGAAAGTGGAGGATAAGAAAACTTTTCATATTATTCTAAAATCGGATAATGAGATGCTTGACGAGGTTGTAGTGACTGCTCTTGGTATCAAGCGTGAGACAAAATCTCTTACTTATAATGTACAGGAAGTAAAATCTTCTACTTTAACCCAAGTGAAAGACGCTAATTTGGTTAATAGTTTAACCGGTAAAATAGCTGGTGTAACTATTAATCCAAGCGCTTCGGGGATTGGTGGCTCTTCACGTGTTGTTATGCGTGGTACCAAGTCTTTGTTCGGTGATAATAATGCTTTGTATGTAATAGATGGTATACCAATGATGTCGATGCGCACCGAACAAACTGAGCAGTATTATGAGAATCCTGATGGAGGAGACAGTGATGCAATTTCTAGTCTTAACCCTGAGGATATCGAATCTGTGTCTGTTTTAACTGGCGCTGCTTCTGCTGCCCTATACGGAACTCAAGGAGCTAATGGAGTTATTCTTATTACAACAAAGAAAGGTCAAGAAGGGAAACTTCGTGTGAATTATGCAAACGATACTCAGTTTATGAATCCTTTTATCATGCCGAAGTTTCAAAACACTTATGGCTCTGTGAAAGGTTCTTATTCAAGTTGGGGAGATAAACTTGATACTCCAACCTCATTTGAACCCAAAGATTTTTTCCAAACAGGGTATGTAGAATCAAATTCATTGTCTTTATCTGTAGGTAACAGCTATAATCAGACTTATGCTTCTGTTTCTAGCAATAACTCCAGAGGAATTATTCCTAATAATACATACAATAGGTACAATCTCACAATTCGAAATACTACCGATTTATTGGAAGATAAACTGACTCTTGACTTGGGAGCTTCTTATATTTTAACAGATTCTAAAAATATGTTGGGACAGGGGCAATATCATAATCCTTTGATTCCTTTATATCTTTTTCCCCGTGGTGATGACTTTGATAAATATAAGGCTTACGAGCGATATAATGCAGAGCGGAATTTCTTGACTCAGTTCTGGCCGTATGGAGAACAAGATCTTTCCATGCAGAATCCTTATTGGATTGTTAATCGCGAGAAATTCATGAATAAGAAACATCGCTATATGTATACTGTGGCAGCGAATTATAAACCTACCGATTGGTTAAGTTTGTCTGCTCGTTTGAGAATTGATAATTCTATTGATCGTTATCAGCGTATGATATCTGCTTCTTCTAGCTTACTTTTTTCTTCTGAAAATGGTAACTATATGGATCAGCGTACTGAATATAAAAATACTTATGGTGATTTTATTGCGAGAATAGAAAAAACTTTTGGTGATTTTCGTATTGATAGTAATATTGGAGCCAGTTTTACGCATCAGCGTATGGATCTCAGCGGGTATGAAGGAAACCTTCTTACTGTACCTAACTTATTTACATATAGTAATATTGACCGTAACGGTGCTCAGACGTTTGCAACCCAGAAAGGTTATACAGATGAAAACCAAGGCGTATTTATGACATTACAATTAGGATATAAAAGCTGGGCCTTTTTAGATTTGACAGGACGTAATGACTGGTATTCATCACTGGCAAATACAGACTCTGAGAAGAAAGGATTTTTCTATTATTCTACTGGTTTGTCTTCTGTGCTTACTGAGATGTTTGATTTGTCTCAGACTCCGCTTTCTTTCATGAAAATTCGTGCTTCGTACAGTGAAGTGGGTAATGCTCCACAGCGTGGTATCACTTCATTAAGTTATCCTATTTCTGGTGGTGTGATTGAAACTCTCCCCAATATTCCTGCTACATTCCTCAAACCGGAACGTACTAAGGCTATTGAAGTTGGAACAAACATTCGTTTGTTTAAAGATCTTATCAATTTAGATATTACTTATTATAATTCTAATACATTCAATCAGTTCTATACTTTTGTGATGCCTCCAAGCTCAGGATACAAACAGTTCTATATCAACGGAGGTAAGGTTAACAACTGGGGTATTGAAGCTTCTCTTGGACTAAAAAAACAATATAAAGATTTTCAGTTCAGTTCTAATGTAACCTTTACAATGAATAGGAATGAAATTAAAGAACTGCTTCCGGAAAATACAAAGAACCCTATAACGGGTGAACTCATGAATGTAACTGAGATGGAACCATTTGGACCGCAGGGGTCGTATAAAATGCTTCTGAAAAAAGGAGGTACAATGGGAGATATCTATGTGACAGGATTGGTTCAGGATGAACAAGGGCATATATTGGTGAATGCTGGAACTGGAAAAATCTCTAGAGATGATACGAAGTGGATTAAAGCAGGATCTGCTACTCCTCGTTTTAATTGGGGATGGAATAATAATTTCTCTTACAAGGGGGTAAATCTTAGCTTTTTGATAACAGCCCGTATCGGTGGAGTTGGAGTATCGGCAACTCAAGCTCTTATGGATAGATATGGCGTTTCTCAAGCTAGTGCTGAAGCTCGCGATCGAGGAGGAGCTTATGTCAATGGGGAACTTTATCCGGCTCAGACTTATTATGAAGTTGTTGGAAGTGGACATACAGGAGTTTTATCACAGTATGTATATAGTATGACTAATGTACGTCTTCAGGAGATGACATTAGGATATACATTACCAAAAAAATGGTTCAATAATAAGATAGAGAACTTAACCATTTCTTTGATTGGTAAAAATTTGCTAATGCTTTATCATAAAGCTCCGTTTGATCCTGAAATTACAGCTTCAACCTCTACATATTATCAGGGGTTTGATTACTTTATGCAGCCAAGTCTTCGTACTTTCGGATTTAGCTTTAAATTCCAATATTAATGTTTAAAGACAATTATTATGAAATATAGTCTAAAATGTAAATATCTGCTTCCTTTATTATTTGTTCCTTGTATATATTCATGTACAGACAATTTTAAGGATTATAATATGAATGAAACGGAAGTGTCTGATGAAATGTTGAACTACGATAATCTTCGTGTGGGTGGTTTTATACCTCAGATTCAGAAAGATATTATTCCTACAAGCGATGAAGGTGCAAATGAATATCAGCGTGCTCAGAATTTGGCTGGTGATGTTTATTCTGGTTATATGGGAGCTATAACAGGCTTCAATGGTAATACGAATGGAACGACTTATGATTTTTCTATTCGTTGGCAGGATGAAGCATTTAGTGTTGCTTATACAAAAGTTATGCCTGCATGGAAAAAAGTTGCTGAATTGTCAAAAGGGCAAAATCCTTCTACTTATGCTTTTGTTCAAGTTCTGAAAGTTGCTGCTATGCATCGTATAACAGATATGTATGGTCCTATTCCTTATTCAAAATTTGGAACAGGCTCTTTGACTACAGCTTATGACTCTCAGGAGCAAGTTTACAATAATCTTTTTGAAGAACTTAATGAGGCAATTGAAATACTGGAGGATTTTGTGTCAAAGTATCCCAATTCTCGTCCTTTGAAGAAATTTGACTTGATGTTTGGAGGTGATATGAGTAAATGCCTTAAGTTTGCTAATGCTTTAAAACTTCGCCTTGCTATGCGTACTGTTTATGTACAGCCGGAAAAAGCTAAGAGTCTTGCAGAGGAAGCTGTAAAGGGTTTAATTATGACTGAGAATGGTGATAATGTCTTTTTGTCTTCTGCTAACGGTGTATCAGTGTTTAATCCTATTTTTGTATGTTGGAATACTTATAATGATATACGTATGGGGGCTACCATTCAATCATATTTAACAGGTTATAATGACAGCCGTATAGCTAAATATTTTTCGAAATCTTCTTTTGATGATGTAGAATATCGTGGTGTGCGTTCTGGTATTTTGATTAATACAACAGCTCATAATAATTATAAGAATTATTCTTCTCCCAATATTTTTGCAAATACTCCAGTGCAGATTATGACCGCAGCAGAAGTTTCATTCTTAAGAGCGGAAGGAGCTTTGAGAGGATGGAATATGGGAGGTACTGCACAAGAATTTTATGAACAAGGTATCAGACTTTCTTTTGCTCAGTGGGGAGCTGAATTAGGCGGCTATTTGGCTGATGATGAATCTACTCCCGCACCTTTTGAAGATGCTGTACAGCCGTCTTATTCGATAAAAGAGGGAAATCCGCTTCTTCCTACCATTACTGTAAAGTGGAATGAAAGTGCAGGTTTTGAAGAAAAACTAGAACGTATCATTACGCAGAAGTGGCTTGCTGTCTTTCCTGATGGTCAAGAAGCATGGAGTGAGTTTAGACGAACTGGTTATCCTAAGATTTTCCCTGTCGCTGTTAATAAAAGCGGGGTGGTAAGTACTCAGGAACAAATTCGAAGAATACCTTTCCCTACTACGGAGTATAATAATAACCGTGCTGAAGTTGAAAAAGCTGTAGGGCTTTTAGGTGGTGCTGATAATGGTGGTGTTAAACTTTGGTGGGATAAGAAATAATTATAAATAATCAAACATCAAGCATTATGAGAAAATTATTGAAATATTGTGTACTATCGTTGGTTGTTATGTTAGGATATTCATGTTCTAATGAGATTGAGAATATTGAAATTCTGACTCCTTATGAACGTCCGGCTGAATATTATGAAAACCTTAGAGCTTACAAAAAGACAAAGCATGAACTGGCTTTTGGTTGGTTTGGAGGATGGAGTGCCATTGGACCGAATAAATCAAGGTATTTGGTATCAGCTCCTGATAGTATGGATTTGATCTCTATTTGGGGAAAATGGTACGACTTAACTGATAGACAGCGAGAGGATATGAGAACTGTACAAGAAGTAAAAGGAACTAAGGTGATTTTTACAGTATTTGCACATACGATTCCTGTAGAATATTATCCAAACGGAGAAGGAGATGTTATGGATGATAATATTCCTGAGGGAGTTATAGAACGTTATGCCAAAGCCTTAAATGATTCTATTGTAAAGTATAATTATGACGGAATTGACTTTGATTATGAACCAGGGTTTGGTGGTGTTGGCCCCTTAATTAATAAGAGTAATATGGAACGGTTTGTACGTGAAATGTCTAAATATGTGGGGCCTGCTTCAGGAACAGGAAAACTTTTGTGTATTGATGGAGTTCCAGGATATTTAAATCCAGGATTATCTGAATTGTTTGATTATGGTATAGTTCAGGCTTATTATTGTACTAGCGCTAGTAACTTACAGTATCGTTTTAATCAGGCTGCCGCAGTAGGATGGAAGCCGGAGCAGTATATTTTTACTGAAGATTTTGAAAGACTTTGGACTACAGGTGGAGAAAATTTTAGAGACAACGAAGGAAATTATATGCCTTCACTGATTGGTATGGCGCGTTTTCAGCCTGAGCAGGGTAAAAAAGGTGGATTTGGTTCTTATCATATGGAAAATGAATATAATCATAATGATAATGTACCTTACAAGTATATGCGTCAGTGTATACAGATTGCCAATCCCGCTTCTAAATAATTAACCAATTATTTATTATCAGAATACTTTTTAAAAGAGATTAGTTATGAAAATATTTAATTTTTTATTTTTAATATTACTGTTTCTAACAGGCTGTAAAAATGCAGAAGATTTAAATACCGGCTTGTACTTTACAGGAACAGAAATAGACCCTTTGATGAAAGTAGCTGTTGAAGGCCCTACGGATTTTGCTCTTACTGTTAGTTCTACTGTGAAGGCTCCGACAGATACAAGAATCAAGATTGCTGCAAATCCTGATCTGGTGGAAGCGTATAATATGAAGTATAAGAAAAATTATAAGGCTTTGCCTGAGGGAAGCTATAATTTGTCTACAGATGAATTGTATCTGGCTGCAGGAGAAACTGTTTCGGAACAGGTTACGGTGGCTCTTACTTCTTTGGATGACTTTGAAGAAGGTGTAACATATTGTATGCCGATTTCTATTGTAAGTACTGATGGAGAAACTCCTGTGCTTGAGTCTTCACGAACAGTATATGTAGAGTTCGTACGTACGATCATAACCAGTGCAGCTTCTACTACATGGAATTATTTCCGTGCTCCGTTCGACAAGGATAATAAATGGAGTGCTGTTCCGAATCTTACTTTAGAGGCTCGTGTATATGTGAATCAGTTCCAGCGCTCCTTCCCTAACATCAGTTCTGTAATTGGAATAGAAGAACATTTCCTTCTGCGCTTTGGTCATGGAACTGTGGATAACATGAATCAGTTGCATCTTGCCGGTGGTGGATATGAGGTGACTGCTCCTTTCAAATTCTCTACACATACGTGGTATCATGTAGCTGTGACCTATGATGGAGCTAAGATTCGCATATTTGTCAATGGAGTAGAAGATGCTTCTGTAGATGCTCCTCGTGGTCCGATTAATATAGCTTTGAATGAGGGATTGCACGATGGATTTAATGTAGGTAAGTCTGCTGGAGGACGCTATATGGATGGTATGGTTAGTGAAGTCCGGGTATGGAGTAAAGCTTTAAGTGGAAGTGATCTGTTGAATAACATGTGTTATGTAGATCCGGCAGCCGATGGATTGATTGCTTATTGGAGATTTAATGAAGGTGAGGGAGATATTGTAAAAGATCTAACAGGCCATGGCTATGATATGGTAGATAATCGTAAAATAACTTGGAAGGAAGGGGTTCGTTGTCCTAATTGATTATCTTGTTTTTAATAGGATTTAAATATAACAAACAAAAGTTTATTTAATAGATTAAACTTTAAGTATTTAAGAGAATACATTTTATTAAGAGCTGCTCCTTTTTTAGTTGCAGCTCTTTTTTTGTCAAAACACTTTCCGAATGTTTTGGAACTTCACGTCTTGATGGATTGAACTGTATGAGAAAATACTGAAAAATGACGATAATAATGGCATATAAAGCGATAGTATTCCATCTTCTTTAATATGCCATCTTACGTTTTAGAGGCGTTTACTGAATATTCTTATATGGATTGTTTAGTTTTACTTTAGTATTGTTTTGGTATAGAATAGACCGTCGGTTTGCTTCTCGTATGCAGCCACAAGATATTTTGTTGTTTAATAAAGAAATAGTATTGCTTGGATATAGAAATGTCAGTCATTATTCTATAATTTACAATTTAAACTTGTAGTTTAAATAACATAAAAAAGTTTTTCTGCATTTTTATAAATCGGAGAAAATATGTATATTTGCACGCAATAAAATCTAAAGCATAAAGCCCTATGTCATTTATTGCAGATAAAGTTGTAATGGATGGATTGACTTACGATGACGTATTGTTAATCCCTGCCTATTCTGAAGTATTACCTAAAGCTGTCGAACTCTCGACAAAGTTTTCACGCAACATTGATTTGAAAATTCCGTTTGTAACCGCTGCCATGGATACTGTTACCGAGGCACAGATGGCTATTGCCATTGCTCGTGAAGGAGGTATCGGTGTAATCCACAAGAACATGTCTATTGAAGAACAGGCTCGTCAGGTAGCAATTGTAAAACGTGCCGAAAACGGTATGATTTACGATCCGGTTACCATAAAGAGAGGTTCTACTGTAAAGGATGCATTGGATATCATGGCCGATTATAAAATCGGAGGTATTCCGGTGGTAGACGATGAAAACTATCTAGTTGGTATCGTAACTAATCGCGACCTTCGTTTTGAAAAGGATTTGACAAAGCGTATCGATGAGGTGATGACAAAAGAAAACATTGTGACTACCGATCAGGCTACCGATATGGAAACTGCCTCAAAGATTCTGCAGGAAAATAAAATTGAAAAACTGCCGGTTGTAGATAAAGACGGTAAACTGGTTGGTTTGATTACTTATAAAGATATTACAAAGGCTAAAGATAAACCGATGGCTTGTAAAGATGCAAAAGGACGTTTGCGCGTAGCTGCCGGTGTAGGTGTGACTGCTGATACATTACAGCGTATGGAAGCTTTGGTAAACGCTGGAGCAGACGCTATTGTAATTGATACAGCACATGGCCATTCTCTGTCTGTAATTGAAAAACTGAAAGAAGCTAAAAAGCGTTTCCCGAATATTGATATTGTAGTAGGTAATATTGCTACTGGAGAAGCTGCTAAAGCTTTGGTTGAGGCTGGTGCAGATGCAGTGAAAGTGGGTATCGGTCCGGGATCTATCTGTACAACTCGTGTGGTAGCAGGTGTAGGGGTTCCTCAGCTGACTGCTGTATACGACGTGGCTAAGGCCTTGGAAGGTACAGGTGTTCCTTTGATTGCTGATGGTGGATTGCGTTATTCTGGTGATGTAGTGAAAGCATTGGCTGCCGGAGGTTACTCTGTTATGATTGGTTCACTGGTAGCTGGAACAGAAGAATCACCGGGTGATACAATTATCTTCAACGGACGTAAGTTTAAGTCTTATCGTGGTATGGGATCGCTGGAAGCAATGGAAAATGGTTCAAAAGACCGTTACTTCCAGGGGGGTACTACTGATGTGAAGAAATTGGTTCCAGAAGGTATTGCTGCTCGTGTTCCTTATAAGGGAAGTTTGTACGAGGTAATCTACCAGTTGGTGGGTGGTTTGCGTGCCGGTATGGGATATTGTGGTGCTCATAATATTACAGAACTTCATAATGCGAAGTTTACCCGTATCACTAATGCAGGTGTATTGGAAAGCCATCCTCACGATGTAGCTATTACTAGCGAGGCTCCTAACTATAGCCGTCCGCAATAAGGATAGAATTATATTATAGTTTTATATATTTGTCATCCTGAATAAAGCGTGACCTTTATTGTTTGAATAAAGGCTTCCGTTTTGTTCAGGATGGCTTGTTCATAGAGGAATATTAGACTGATTATGTGGAAACGGACTTTATCATGTGGAATATTGTTATTGTTCATGGCGTGTTTGGCTTATGGAGAAAACAATGAGGTCTTGTTACGTGTCAACGGAGAAAATGTGACAACGAATGAGTTTGGCCGTTACTTGAAAAAATATGCGGCTTATCATCATCGTGTGAAACCACAGGATTATCTGAGTGATTTTGTCCTTTTCAAATTGAAAGTAACAGATGCATTAATGCATCGATGGGATACATTGCCTGACTTTAAACGCCAGTATACGGCTCTTCGGGAGGACTTGTTGAAACAGAGTAGCAAGTATCAGAAGAGTGTGGAACAGGAAGAAAAAATAGGCTTTTCGTGTCTGACTTTACCGCTACCACAACGGGGGAGTAAACAGGAAGAGGCAAAAGCTTGTGCATGTATGGATTCTGTATATGCTTTTTTACGTCAGGGAGGTTCTTTCGATGATATTGCCACTCGATGGTCGGATCGGATAGATTACCGGAAAGAGGTCTGGGAGTCTGAGGTTTGTTTGCTGAATGAGTTTAAAGAGCAGTTGTCCATTCTTTCCGAAGGATGTTTTTCTTCCCCTTTCTTCTCTCCAATGGGGCTTCATATTATTCGTTATTTAGGCCATAAGGGAGAGGATATTGTCTGCTTGCCGGTAGAAAACTCAACCGAAAAAGAGGATACGCTATATTGGAAAGAAATACACGATGGCTTATTGGCTTCGTATTGGGACAAGCGAGTAAAGGTTTTGCCCGATGAACTTCCTCAGCAGGAACTGGAAGATTATTTTCATCGGAATCGGAAAAAGTATCAATGGGAATTTCCTCATTTTAAGGGAGCCGTTGTACATTGTTCCAATAAAAAGGTTGCTTCGAAGATAAAGAAGCGTTTAAAGAAACTTCCTATGGAGCAATGGGCGGATGAACTGTCACGGTGGGGAAAGTCTGACTCTATTTTCCGCTCGGAGATAGAAGTGGGATTATTTCAGATAGGAACGAATGCATATGTCGATAAACTCTCTTTTAAGTGTGGAGAGTATCCTGTACATCCTCGTTATGCTTATTCATTTGTTATGGGAAAACGGTTGAAGAAGGGGCCGGACAGTTATCGGGATGTATACGATGAGGTTGTTAAAGATTTTCGGAAAGAAAAAGAAACAGTCTTTTTGGAAAATCTGATGCAGCGTTTTCATGTAGAAATAAAGCAAGACGTTTTAAAAACAGTTAATTGTGACAGAAATAATGAAGAATAATGTATCTTCGTTCACTAATTTATAGGTAATTGAAATAAATGACAAAATTAAGTATAGTCGTAGCCGGATTAATCACATTGGCAGGGTGTAGCCAGGCGGTAGACCACAATGGAAAAACTCCATTGGTGGGTATCGGGAAGGATTTCCTTTATAAGGAGGACTTGGAGGCAGTAATACCTGTGGGGTTAAGAGGGGAAGACAGTACTTCTTTTGCTAAGAAATATATACATAATTGGGTAGAAGAAACTCTTCTTTTCCAAAAAGCAGAAGGGAATATACCTAATAGCCGGAAAATTGATGAACAGGTTGCTTCCTATCGGAAAGCTTTGATTATGCATACTTACCAGGAGGAATTGGTGAATCAGCAGCTTGGTACAGAAATTACAGAAGAGGAAATCGAAAAGTATTACCAGCAGAATGTGGGTATGTTTCGTGCAGATCAGCCTTATGTTCAGGGCCTATTCTTGAAAGTCCCGGTTAATACCCCTCAGTTAAATAGGGTACGTTTATGGTATAAAAGTAGTTCGGCAGATGCGATAGATAAACTGGAAAAATTCAGTATTGGGCATGCGGTTAGTTATGATTACTTTTATGATGCCTGGAAACCTGTAGCTGAACTGTCTGTAAAATTGCCTTTGAAACAGTTGGATACAGACTTGGAGTATTTGGATCGTAACCGGAACATAGAATTGAAAGATTCTGCTTTTTGTTATTTCTTGCATGTGGAAAAATTCTTGCCGCAAGGTCAGCAATTGCCGTTGGAGTATGCCAAAGGTGAAATAAAAGAGATATTAATTAATTTGAAGCGGGTTGCCTTTATTAATCGGATGAAAAACGATTTGTATCAGGACGCTTTGGAAAATAACGATGTAATTTATTATTAGAATCCAAAATGAATAAATGTAAGTTTGTCAGAACCTGTGTGTGTCTGCTCCTGTTGTGTGTAGGTGCTTCTGCTTACGGACAGGATAATGTGATAGACGAAGTAGTGTGGGTGGTAGGAGATGAGGCTATCCTGAAATCGGACGTAGAAAACGAACGTTTGAATGCCCAATATGAAAACCGTCGTTTCGAAGGAGATCCTTATTGTGTGATACCTGAAGAGTTGGCTGTGCAGAAATTGTTTTTGCACCAAGCTGAAATTGACAGTGTGGTCGTTTCAGATCAGGAAGTCCTTCAGCAGGTGGAAGCACGTACAGCGTGGTTGATTGATCAGATTGGATCGAAAGAAAAAATGGAGGAGTACTATAACAAGACTTCTACCCAGATTCGTGAAATGCTTCGTGAGAATATCCGCGATGGGCTTACCGTGCAGCAAATGCAGCAGAAAATTGTCGGTGATATTAAACTGACTCCGGCTGAAGTGAGAAACTATTTTAGTAAGTTGCCGCAAGATAGTATCCCTTTTGTCCCAACTCAGGTAGAAGTGCAGATCATCACGCAGGAGCCTAAAATACCGGAAGAAGAAATAGAACGAGTGAAAGCTCAGTTGCGTGAATTTACTGAACGTATAAATAAAGGAGAAACAACTTTCTCTACTTTGGCACGTTTCTATTCAGAAGATCCGGGCTCGGCACGTCGTGGAGGTGAATTTGGATTTACCGGACGTGGAGAGTTGGATCCTGCATTTGCGAATGTGATTTTTAATATGACAGATAATAAGAAGATTTCGAAGGTGTTCGAATCTGAATATGGCTACCACATTGCTCAGTTGATAGAGAAGCGTGGTGACCGTGTAAGTTTCCGTCATATTCTGATAAAACCGAAAGTAGACGAGAAAGATATTAATGCTGCTTTGAGCCGTTTGGATTCGATTGCAGATGATATCCGTAAAGAGAAGTTCTCTTTTGATGATGCTGCTACTTGGATTTCTCAAGATAAAGATACAAGAAACAACCATGGTTTGTTGGCAAATCCTCAGACCAGTACATCTCGTTTTGAAATGCAGCAATTGGCAGGTTTGGTTTCACAAGATTTGGCAAAGGTGGTAGAAGGTATGCAGATTGGTGAAATCTCAAAACCTTTTACTATGATTAATGCAAAAAACGGAAAGCAGGTCTGTGCTATTGTGAAACTGAAGAATCGTATCGATGGTCATAAAGCGACTATTACAGAAGACTATCAGCGTCTGAAGAGCATTGTGACTGCAAAAAGAAGCGAAGAAAAACTCCAAAAGTGGATTGTAGATAAACAGAAGAGTACATATGTACGCATTAATCCTAATTGGAGAAATTGTGATTTTAAATATCCGGGATGGATTAAGAAGTGATAAATCAGCATGTTTATAATACCATATGCTTGAAAAGAAAAATAGAAAATATATTTGGAGCGGGCATAGGGTACTTTTATTAAGTATCCTGTGCCTGTTCGGCTTTTGTCTTTTGGCACAGCAACCGGTGCAGCAAAAAGAAGAACCTCAAGTTGCGACTCAGAAAAAGAAACAGCCTAAGAGTAAGGTTTATTTGATACATTCGGATTTGTTGCGTAAGGATGCCCGACATCCGGATGCACAGGTTGTGGTGGGGAATGTAGTTTTCCGCCACGATAGTGTGTATATGTATTGCGACAGTGCTTATTATTATGATAAAATAAGTTCATTTGAAGCTTTCAGCAATGTGCGTATGGAACAGGGAGATACTTTGTTTCTTTACGGAGATCATCTGTATTATGATGGAAACTCTCAGATTGCAGAGATGCGTATGAATGTGCGTATGGAGAACCGTACCACAACGTTGCTTACAGATAGCTTAAATTATGACAGGGTATTTAATTTAGGCTATTATTTCAATGGAGGTACATTGATGGATGAGCAGAATGTACTGACTTCTGACTGGGGACAATATAACCCTTCGACAAAACAGTCGGTGTTTAATTATAATGTGGAATTGGTAAATGCACAGTTTACCTTGACTTCGGATACATTGCAATATAATACAGCTACTAAAGTGGCCAATATTGTAGGACCTTCGGATATTTGGAGTGATAATAATCATATTTATTCGGAAAAAGGAACTTATAATACTTTTACCGGAAAAGCGTTATTGCTCGATCGTTCTATTTTGATGAATGATGGAAAACAGTTGACAGGAGATACCTTATATTATGACCGTAATAACGGATTGGGAGAGGCTTTCTGGAACATGGAGTTGAAGGATACAATCAATAAAAACATGATGACGGGTGACTATGGTTATTACAATGAGAAGACCAAATATGCTTTTGCTACGAAACGTGCTGTAGCAATTGATTATTCACAGCGTGATAGCTTATTCTTGCATGCTGATACTTTATTGATGGAAACTTTTGCACTCGATACAGATTCGACGTATCGGGAAATGAGAGCTTTTCATAAAGTCCGTTTTTATCGTGTTGATTTGCAAGGTGTAGCCGATTCTTTGGTCTTTTCTTCGAAAGACAGCTGCTTGACTATGTATAAGGACCCAATCCTTTGGAATAATAATCAGCAGTTGTTGGGTGAAAAGGTGTTGATGTATATGAACGATAGTACAATAGACTGGGCTCATATCGTCAATCAGGCACTTTCGGTAGAAGCACTTGATTCTGCCCGTTACAATCAAGTGACTGGAAAAGAAATGAAGGCATATTTCAAGAATCGTCAGATGTACAAAACAGAAGTGATAGGCTCTGTGCGTGTTGTTTATTATCCGATGGATTCAGACAGTACATTGATTGGAATGAATGTATCAGAGACTAGTAAACTGGATATATATTTGGTAAATCAGCAGTTGGATAAAATGGTGATGAGTCCGAAATCAAATGGTACGCTTTATCCGATGAATCAGATACCTCCAGGTACGGACCGTTTGGGGAATTTCGTATGGTTTGATTATATTCGTCCGTTGAATAAGGAGGATATATTCAACTGGAGGGCTAAAAAAGTTAGCGATCAGTTGAAGAAGAATACGAGAGAACCAGTTGAATTACCAAATCAGCATTTGTTTGACTCCAAAAAGAAACAGTAGCTATGGGAATGTTTACGATGAGAAAACCACGTGCATATCATCATGAATATATATACGTGGATGAGAGAAAAGAAAAATTGCAGAAAATAGAAGAGAATGCCAAGCGCGATTTAGGTATGGCGCCTCCGAAAGAATTTTCTCCAGAAGACATCCGGGGTAAGTTTATAGAAGGTACTACGTATCTGAAACGCCGTAAGGAAAGTGGACGAAAACCGCTGACCTATGGAGCTTTGTTCATCGCTATTGCGGTGTTATTGTATATTTTGCATTATTTGGTGACGGGAGAATTTTCTTTCTAAAAAGATTGTTATGAGCGATGTGATTCGTTTACTGCCCGACTCCGTAGCTAATCAGATTGCGGCGGGCGAGGTGATACAGCGTCCGGCTTCTGTTGTAAAGGAGTTAGTCGAAAATGCGATAGATGCCGGTGCACACCACATTGATGTGTTAGTGACAGATGCCGGCAAGACATGCATTCAGGTGATAGACGATGGAAAAGGTATGTCTGAAACAGATGCCCGATTGGCATTTGAACGTCATGCTACATCCAAGATTCGGGAGGCTGCCGATTTGTTTTCTTTGCGTACTATGGGGTTCCGAGGTGAAGCCTTGGCTTCAATTGCAGCTGTTGCACAAGTTGAATTACGTACTTGTCAAGAGGGAGAACAATTGGGGACTTCTATCATTATTTCCGGTTCTAAAGTAGAGAGTCAGGAAGCTGTGGCATGTGCTAAAGGCAGTAACTTCAGTGTGAAGAATCTCTTTTTCAATATACCTGCACGCCGTAAATTCCTGAAGTCGAATCAAACAGAACTTAGTAATATTCTTACCGAGTTCGAACGTATTGCATTGGTAAATCCTGATGTATCGTTTACTTTACACCATAATGATACGGAAATGCTGAATCTTCCGGCTATTCAACTCCGTCAGCGTATAATGGGTGTTTTTGGGAAAAAGTTGAATCAAGATTTACTCTCTCTTGATATCAATACGACGATGGTGAAGATACATGGTTTTGTTGGAAAACCCGAAACTGCACGTAAGAAAGGGGCACGTCAGTTCTTTTTTGTAAACGGTCGTTACATGCGTCACCCTTATTTCCACAAAGCAGTAGCCGAGGCATATGAAAACCTTATACCTACAGGAGAGCAAATTTCTTATTTTATTTACTTCGAGGTAGATCCTGCCAATATCGATGTGAATATTCATCCTACAAAGACTGAAATTAAGTTCGAGAATGAACAAGCGATTTGGCAGATACTTTCGGCTGCAGTGAAAGAAACATTAGGACGTTTTAATGCAGTTCCTTCTATTGATTTCGATACGGAAGGAAAACCAGATATTCCAGCGTTCGATTCATTGCCGTATAGTGGGGTAGAGCCTCCGAGAACATCGTATGACCCTTCATACAATCCCTTTAATACCCCTTCACCGGTATCTCCTTCATCCTATTCTTCGGCTTCGTATACTCCTAAGCAGCAGGGAGGGTGGGAGCCGTTCTATCAGGGACTTGATAAAAAGAGTTCGGGTTCAGCTGACTGGCAATATTCTGCTTTCCCGGAAGAAGAAATGCCGGCAGTACCAGTCGAAGAACCTCAGGCTCCATCTTTGTATGATGAACAGCCAGAAGAAGCAATTGCAGAAAAAGCAGCTCAACATTATCAGTATAAAGGCAGTTATATTTTGACCTCTGTAAAATCGGGACTGATGATTATTGATCAGCATCGGGCTCATGTACGTATTTTATACGATCAATATATGGAGCAGATGGAGAAAAGTCAACATGCTTCACAGCGAATGTTATTCCCCGATATGGTTCATTTTTCACCGGCAGAAGTACCAGTGCTCGAAGAAATAATGGACGATCTTCATGCTTTAGGATTCGACTTGAGCAGTTTGGGAGGTGGTTCGTATGCGATTAATGGAGTTCCTGCAGGAATTGAAGGGTTAAATCCGGAAACACTTGTTACCAATATGGTGCAGACTGCTATAGAGAAAGGCTGTAAAGTAAAAGAAGAAGTGCAGAGTATGCTGGCTTTATCGTTGGCCAAGGCTGCAGCTATTGTGGCAGGTCAGGTACTGACGAATGAAGAAATGAATAGTTTGGTGGACGGATTATTTGCTGTATCCACTCCAAACTATACCCCGGACGGCAAGACTGTTCTGTCAGTACTGAAGGAAGACGATTTGGAGAAACTTTTCAAATAGGCCTATATTCGTACGGAAAAGTAAGAGAAAAACAGTAGAATAATATCAGATAAGTGAAAGGTTCCGCAGTCTTGGGAAAGAAGACTTGCGGAACTTTTTTTATTGAATAAAGATGAATAAACAGCTTGTAAACAGTAAGAATATAACCTCACTATAGTGTATGCAAACAAAAATAAATGTTACTTTTTCAATTAGTTACAGATTAATTTGTACCTTTGCACTGAATTTATAATAAAAAAGGTATGAGTTATAATTTACTGAAAGGAAAAAGAGGTATTATTTTCGGTGCTCTGAACGAACAGTCTATTGCATGGAAAGTAGCAGAAAAGGCTGTAGAAGAAGGAGCGATAATCACTTTATCCAATACTCCGGTAGCTGTACGTATGGGAGAAGTTTCGGCATTGGCTGAAAAATTGAACTGTGAAATAATCCCGGCAGATGCTACAAGCGTAGAAGATTTGGAAAATGTATTCAAACGTTCTATGGAAGTATTGGGCGGTAAGATCGACTTTGTATTGCATTCTATCGGTATGTCACCAAACGTACGTAAGAAACGTACTTATGATGACTTGGATTATGATATGTTGAATAAAACATTGGATATTTCGGCTGTTTCTTTCCATAAAATGATTCAGGCTGCCAAGAAGTTGGATGCTATCAATGAATACGGTTCTATTTTGGCTTTGAGCTATGTAGCAGCACAGCGTACATTCTACGGTTACAACGATATGGCAGATGCTAAAGCATTGTTGGAATCTATTGCACGTAGCTTTGGTTATATTTATGGACGTGAACACAATGTTCGTATCAACACTATTTCTCAGTCGCCTACAATGACAACTGCCGGTTCTGGTGTGAAAGGTATGGATAAACTTTTCGATTTTGCCAACCGTATGTCTCCTCTGGGAAATGCTTCTGCAGACGAATGTGCTGACTACTGTATCGTAATGTTCTCAGACTTGACTCGTAAAGTAACTATGCAGAACTTATTCCACGATGGAGGTTTCTCAAGCGTCGGTATGAGTTTGCGTGCAATGGCTACATATGAAAAAGGTCTTGACGAATACAAAGACGAAAACGGTCATATTATTTACGGATAATCCCATCCCCTTTTGCGGATGATTAGAATAGTATCCATATTATTGTTAAGTATAATCGCCTTTTCTGCTTGTCAGTCCGACAAGCAGAAGGGCGATACTTTGTTTAATAAGGATATTAAAGTGGTCCGTTACGATCGCTTACAATACGAAGCTTCGGTTCTGAATAGCTTTTCGGCTTTACAGAAAATGAATTTAGAGTATCCGCAGGCTACCAGACTGCTGATAGAAGATGTATTGATGATAGGCAATGTATCCGAGCCGGATATTAATGAACGTTTGTGTGCCTATTATTCTGATACAATTTTATTGCAGTTGATGGCAGACGCAGAAAGTAAGTTCAAAAATATGGAGTCTATAGAACAGGGCTTGACCGAGGCATTTAAAACATTAAAAAAAGAAATACCTTCTTTCCCTATTCCGGTTGTTTATTCACAGATTTCTGCGTTAAATCAGTCGGTTGTAGTAGGGGATAGTTTGTTGGGCTTTAGTATCGATAAGTATCTTGGTGAAGATTATCCTTTGTATGAGCGCTATTATTATTCTTATCAGCGTCGTACAATGAATCCCGACCGTATTCTTCCTGATTGTCTGACGTCTTATCTGTATAGTTTGTATCCTTTTCCATGGCTTACGGAATATCGCACCCTGTTTGATGTGATTATGTATAGAGGGAAAATTCATTGGGTTGTAAGTCGTTTACTCAAGAAAAGTAAGTCGTACGAGTCCTTCTTGGGGTATACTAAAGAGGAAATACTTTGGTGCAGGAAAAATAAAAAAATACTGTGGGATTGGATGGTCAATCAGGGACATTTATGGAGTAAAGATCCTATGATTATTCGAGCTTATACACATCCGGATCCCAGTATGGTGTTTAAAGGAGAGAAGATTCCTCCTCTTATAGGAGTTTGGATGGGAATGGAGTTGACGGACTTGTATATGCAACAGCATCCCAACTTGACAATCGAAGAGTTATTGTCACGCATTGATTTCAGAGATATTAGAAATGTAAAATTCTGATTATAACGAGTGTTCAAATCATGGATATTGCTTTATATTTATTGCCTGTCACATTAGGTGATACGGCTATCGAAAAGGTTTTGCCTTCATATAACAAAGAAATAATTTTAGGAATCAAGCATTTTATTGTAGAAGATGTGCGTTCTGCCCGTCGTTTCCTGAAGAAAGTAGATTCCGGCATCAATATTGATGAATTGACATTCTATCCGTTGAATAAGCACACTTCTCCGGAAGATATTTCCGGATATCTTAAGCCGTTGGCAGAAGGACAGGCTATGGGAGTTATATCAGAGGCCGGATGTCCGGCTGTAGCCGATCCGGGAGCCGACGTGGTGGCGATTGCCCAGCGTCGCAATATGAAAGTTGTACCTTTGGTAGGTCCTTCTTCTATTATTCTTTCGGTGATGGGATCTGGTTTTAATGGACAAAGTTTTGCTTTTCATGGTTATTTGCCGATTGAACCTTCCGAGCGAATGAAACGTATCAAAGAGTTGGAACAGCGTATTTATACCGAAAACCAGACACAGCTTTTTATAGAAACTCCTTATCGTAACAATAAAATGATGGAGGATATTTTAAAAGCCTGCCGACCACAGACAAAGCTGTGTATTGCTGCCAATATCACTTGTGAAGGGGAATATATTCACACAAAGACAATTAAAGAGTGGAAGGGTAAATTACCCGATCTGGCTAAAATCCCTTGTATTTTTCTGATTTATAAGTAATAATATATATAGATAAAATTAAGGCTTTCAAGCAACATCATTATTGCTTGAAAGCCTTAATTT